>JAGREZ010000008.1:12463-14452 GCA_020446285.1 Geminicoccaceae bacterium | reverse complement strand
AGCGCGCCGGAAAGGGTCATGGCCAGCATGATGTTCTTCTGCGGCGATATGCCGGCATAGACGGCGGCGGCGGAGCTTTTGCCGACGATGCGGAGTTCATAGCCGCTGCGCGTCTTCCAGACGAACAGCCAGACGAGGACACAGCACAACAGGGCAATGAAGATCGATGCATTGAGGGGCGAACGGTCGAGGGAGAAACCGAACCGGGCCGCCAGTTCGTGTATCGGCGGCAGCCAGATGTTCTGGTTGAACGTCTCGCTTTCGGGAGATTGCTGCCCGGGCTTGATGAGCACGTTGACCATCAGCCAGGTCATCAGCGAGGCGGCGATGAAATTGAGCATGATGGTGGTGATGACCGTATGACTGCCGCGCCGCGCCTGCAGCCAGCCGGGGATCCAGCCATACAGGCCGCCGAAGAGGGCGGCGGCGGCGATGGCGAGGAGAATGGCGAGCGGTGCGGGCAGATGGCCGAACCACAGCCCGACCAGCCCGACGCCGAGGCCGCCGATACAGGCCTGCCCCTCACCGCCGATGTTGAACAGTCCGCAATGGAAGGCGAGGGCGACGGCAAGGCCGGTGAAGATGAAATTGGTGGCGTAGAACAGCGTGTAGCCGATCGCGCCGCCATAGCCGAACGCACCCTGTAGCAGAAGCCGCATCGCTTCGAAGGGATTTTCTCCCAGCATGAGGACGACGACACCGGATGCGAGAAACGCCAGGGTGAGATTGATGAGCGGCAGCAGCCCCAGATTCACCCAGGCCGGCAGTTTTTCTCCCCGCATACCAGTCTTCCAGCGCAGGCGGTTGTTGCTGCACCCGAGCTTAGCCGCAAGAGCGCGTCCTGCAACAGCCCGACGGGACATTCTTCAGCTTCATTCGCGATGTTCGAGCGAACGATCGCGGAAGATGACCTTCAATTTACCTTTTTGAAAGGTTTTGCGGGCAAATTCCCCATCGATGGGGTCTTTGAATGAAAGGAGTGCTTCATATGAATGCCATCAAACACCTGATCCGTGACGAGAACGGCGCCACCGCCATTGAGTATGGCCTGATTGCCGCCCTCGTGTCCGTCGCCATCCTGGCGATCCTCAGCCAGATCGGCGATCAGCTCGTGACGACGTTCACGTCGATCGAAACTTCGCTGGTTGACGGCAACGCTGCGGCCAGCGGCAGCGGCGGCGGCACCTAATTCTTCGGGGACCGGCGGTATCCGCCGCCGGTCCCGCTCGAATTGCCTGCCTCGCCCACATTCCTCCCGCAACCCACATTCCTCCCGCCGCAAACGGAGCCGCTGCCGATGGACCTTTCATGGAGTGACGTCGCGATTGCCATCATGGCGCTCGTCCTGCTCGCCATCGCGGCGATTTCGGACGTGGCACGGCGGATCATTCCGAACTGGGTCTGTCTCGGCATGGCCCTGCTGGTCGTTCCCCTCGCTTTTTTTTCGCCCCGGTCCGTTAACCTTGCCGGACATTTCATCTCGTTTGCCAGCGTCTTCGCCGTCACCTTCCTTCTCTGGAACCGCGGTATCCTCGGCGGTGGCGATGTCAAGCTGGTGAGCGCACTCGCGCTCTGGTGCGACCTGTTGATGCTCGGCCCGTTTCTCCTGTTCGTGTCGCTTGCGGGCGGTCTTCTCGCGGTCTGGTATGTTGCGCTCTCCGCCTGGGCGCCGTTCGCCTTTCCGGTCACGCGACAGCTCGCATCCGCAATGACCCGCCTCGACGGGATCGCCCCGGCGGAGGAAGCGGGCCATGCGGGCAGCCCGGACGCCACCGGAGGTGAAGCCGAACGTTCCCGCCCGCGGCTGACCGTACCCTACGGCGTCGCCATCGCCGCCGGCGGTGTCTGGGTCGTCCTCCAGCATGTCCCCCTGATTGGATAAGGCAAGATGCTCCAGCGCCTCATGATTCCGCTGATCGCCCTTCTCCTCGCCGGTGCCACCGCCTACATGGCGCGCAGCTGGCTCGAGGAAAAGAAGACCGCACCGGC
>JAGREZ010000008.1:0-12355 GCA_020446285.1 Geminicoccaceae bacterium | reverse complement strand
ATGGCCGGATATCGAGGTGCCCGAGAGTTACTTCGTCGAGGGTCAGCGGCCGATGAGCGAACTCGACGGTGCGGTCGTCCGCAAGGAGATCGTTGCCGGCGAGCCCGTTACCGAAGGCAGTCTCGTCAAACCCGGCGATCGCGGTTTTCTCGCGGTCGTCCTTGGTCCGGACATGCGCGCGATCACGATCCCGGTCGACGAGGCGTCGAGCAATGCCGGCCTGATCTTTCCGGGCGACCGCGTCGACATCATTCTGTCCCAGAACATTTCCACACGAATGGAGGACGGCAACGATGTCTCGCGGCGCGTGAGCGAGACCGTTCTCCAGGATGTCCGGGTGATCGCCATGGGCCGGCAGATGAATTCCGCCGGTATGTCCCTGCCCGAGGCGCAGGGCAAGGGCGGCAATCAGGCGCGAACGGCGACCTTCGAGGTCACCCCGAGGGGAGCGGAGATGGTTTCGCTCGCAAGCGAGCTCGGCAAGATCTCCCTCAGTCTTCGAAGCCTCGCCACCGAGCGCAAGCCGGAAGACCGGATCCTGGCACCCGTGCCGACCTGGGACAGCGATGTCAGCCGGGTGCTCGGAACGACCGCCGGCCCGGAGAAGGCGAGGGAGCTCGTCGTGATGCGCGGTTCGAGCACCGCTTCGGTCGAATTGCCCGCAGGGCCAGCCCAATGACAGGAATGAACCCGATGCTCACATCCAAGCGCTTCACGCTGCAGGGAACCTGTCGCCGTGGCCTCGCCCTGCTCGCACTCATGGGCGTTCTCGCGTCGACCGGACAGGAAGCCCTCGCCATTGAACCCGAAGCCTTCGCCATGGAACCCGCTGCGGGTCCGGCCGTTGCCGCCGAGCAGCTGGAGCGCTTCGATCTCGAATTGCGCTCGGGACGGATCTTCCAGCTGGAAACGCCTGCCTCTGCCGTCTTCGTCGCCGATCCGACCATCGCCGACGTGCAGGCACATTCGCCCTCGCTCTTCTATGTATTCGGCAAGAAGACCGGCAAGACGACGATCTATGCGGTTGACGATGCCGAATCGGTGATCTTCCAGAAGGACATCATCGTCACCCATTCGGTGGGGCGGCTCAGCGAGGTTCTGGGCCAGGCCCTGCCCGGCGCCGATGTGCGCGTCACGTCGCTCGATTCGGGCATCGTTCTCACCGGCTTCGTCACCAAGCCGGTCGAGGCGCGCGACGCCGAGGATCTCGCCCGGCGATTTCTCGGCGAGGGTGAAATCGTCCTCAACCGGCTCGAGATCCGCGGCTCCAACCAGGTCAATGTCCGTGTCCGGGTCGCCGAAATCGCGCGTGACGCCGACAAGGCACTCGGCATCCACTGGGATGCGGCGGGCCAGTTCGGCGACATGACATTCAATCTGCTTACCGGCCGGAGCTTCCTTACGGACAATCGCACCAACTTCATCCGGAGCTCCGACCAGGCCGGTGAAGCGGGCACGTTTCTTGGTGGTTTCAACAGCGATGACGTCGCCATCGACGGCATCATCGATGCGCTCGAACGCGAGGGTCTCGTGGCGGTCCTTGCCGAACCGAACCTGACGGCACTTTCGGGCGAGACGGCGAGCTTTCTCGCCGGCGGCGAGTTTCCGGTTCCGGTCGGGCGCGATCAGGACGAGGTCCAGATCGAATTCAAGGAATTCGGCGTCCGCCTGGCCTTCACGCCGACCGTGCTCGGCAACGACCGGATCAGCCTCAGGGTCAAGCCGGAAGTGAGCGATCTGGACTTCGCCAATGCCATCGAACTCGTCGGAACGCTGATCCCGGCACTTCGCACGCGGCGCGCCGAAACCACGGTCGAGCTCGGTTCCGGCCAGAGCTTCGCCATCGGCGGCCTGATCTCGAACAGCACCCAGAACAATCTGCAGAAGATGCCGGGACTGGGCGACCTGCCGGTTCTCGGCCCCCTGTTCCGCTCGACGAGCTTCCAGCGCAGCGAAAGCGAACTGGTCATCATCGTCACTCCCTATCTCGTCCGCCCGGTGCGCGAAAACGAGCTGCGCGATCCGACCGAACAGTATCGCGCCGCCACCGACCTGCAGCGGATCATCGAAGGGCGCCTGACCAAGCCGTCGGTAGCTCCCGGCGCGGAGGCACCCGCCATGTCGGCAGGCGGGCGGCTCATCGGCCCTGCCGGTTTCCTGCTCGATTGAGGTATATCGCAATGAATATCAGGACATCACCGCTCGGGACATTCGCGGCCTGCCTGCTCGTGGCGGCTCTCGCCGGCTGTGCGCCGCAAGATCCCGGTCATGACTATCTGGGTCTGGCGGTCGCCAAACCGCAGAGCCAGGAGATCCTGCGGCGCCATTCGGTCTATTTCGCAACCGACTCGGACAGCATCTCCCGCGCCGAACGGGAGGCGCTCGAGGTCTTCCTGCGCACCTCGATGACCTCGCCCAGCGCCAGCGTGAGGGTTCTCGGCCATGCCGACGAACGGGCATCCGACCGCTACAATCTCGACCTTTCGGCCCGACGCTCGAACGCGGTCGCGGACTATCTCTCCGGCCTGACGGACGGTGCTGTGCCGGTCGAGAGATCCAGCTTCGGCGAGCGGGTTCCCGCAGCACTCGGCAGCAACGAGCAGAGCTGGCAGCGCAACCGCAGGGTCGAGGTGGTCGTCCGCGACTATGCCGTGCAGATTCCGAGCTGCCCGAATTTCTCCATCCAGACCGGCGACAACAGTCGCAACGCCGCGCTCGATGGTCTCGGCTGCGCGAATGCGAGCAACCTCGCCCGCATGGTCGCCGATCCGGCCGACCTCGCCCGCGAGCGGCCGGTTCTGCCGGCGGACATCGGCAATCCCGACCCGATGCAGAACTCGATGGCGATCGATCGATATCGCAATGACCAGGTCAAGGAACTGAAAGGTGGAGGGGGTGACTGATGGGCAACAGCCTGACAACGGAAAGGCTGAACAAGGACGATGACCGCGCCCAGTTTCGCGCGTTTCTCGGGGATGAGGAAACCCGCAACGTCGTTGACCAGGTCATTCGCGATCTCGTCATACCGCATGCGGCGGTGCACAAGGGCGGGATCCGGAGCTGCATCGATTTCCTGAGCGAGCACCGCTCGCCGCGCATCCTGCTGGTCGATCTCACCCAGTCCGATCTGCCACTCTCCGACATCAACGAACTCGCCGAGGTCTGCGAGCCGGGTGTGACGGTGGTGGCGATCGGCGACCGCAACGATGTCGGCCTTTTCCGCGAGCTCATGAACCAGGGCATCAGCGACTATCTGGTGAAGCCGCTCACCCCGGCATTGCTGCAGAAATCGCTGCTCGGCACGGTCGACGGTGTCTCGCGATCCCGCCAGACGAGCCGTCTTGGAAGGCTGGTGGCGGTGCTCGGTGCCCGCGGCGGTGTCGGCAGCACGATGATTGCCGCCAATACCGCCTATCACATCGCCGAGGTGCGGCGGCGGCGCGTGGCACTCATCGACCTCGACCTGCAGTTCGGCACGGTCGCCCTTTCCCTCGATCTCGAACCCAGTCACGGCTTTCGCGAGGCGCTGGAGACACCGAGCCGGATCGACGGTCTCTATGTCGATCGCACGATGGTCAAGTATTCGGACACGCTCTACGTCCTGAGCGCTGAAGAGAACATCGACGAAACCTGTCACATCGACGAGCAGTCGATCGATCTTCTCATCCAGGAACTTCGAAGCAAGTATCACTACGTTCTGGTCGACCTTCCGCGCAATCAGCCTTCCATCAACCGCAAGGTGCTCGAGGAGGCTTCCAACCTCGTACTCGTCTCGGATCTCTCGCTGAGCGGCATGCGCGACACGCTGCGCATCCTGCAACAGATTCCGTCGACCAATGCAGGGTGCAACATCAGCCTGGCACTCAATCGCGTCGGCGAACACCGGGTGGGCGAGATTCCGATCGCGGAATTCGAAAAGGGCGTCGGCCGCAAGGCGGACATCATCATTCCCTTCGATCCGAAGAATGTCGCATCCGCCACCAATGTCGGACAGCCCGTCGTCTCCCGCCAGTCGCTCGTCACTTCCGGTATCGACCAGCTCTCCGAAGTGCTGTGCGGCGGCGGCTCCAAGCCCAAGCGCGGCATCATCAGCCGCCTGATCGGAAAGAGGGCCTGAATTCATGTTCGGTCGAAGAAACCTCGACGAAGAGCCGGAAGCGCCGAAAGCGATCGTCCCGGAGAAGAAGAAGGAACTCGTGCCCGCGTCCTCCGGCAAGGAGCTGGAGCCCGCGCCCCGCGAGAAGGCGGTGGAAAAGCCGAAGCCGGCGCCGGTGTTGGAAAAGCCCGTGGCCGCGCGCAAGCAGGATGCCACCAAGGAAACGCGCAGTCGCGTCCAGTCGGCGCTGTACGAACGGATCGACGCCGGCAATGCCGCCAAGCTGCCGCGGCCCGAACTCCACCGTCAGCTCGTCGAGGTGATTTCGGAGATCGTCGTCGAGCAGAGACTGTCGCTGACCTCAAAGGAACAGGACCAGCTTGCCACGGCGGTGGTCGACGACATGGTCGGCCTCGGCCCGCTCGAGCCGCTGCTGGCCGACGAGGCCATCACCGATATCATGGTGAACGGTCCGTTCCAGATCTATGTCGAGCGCAAGGGCAAGCTGGAACTGACCGACGTCAAGTTCCGCAACGGCGCGCATGTGATGAACGTCGCCCAGCGCATCGTCACCCGGATCGGCCGCCGCGTCGACGAAACCTCGCCGATCTGTGATGCGCGTCTCCTCGACGGCAGTCGCGTGAACGTGATCGCACCGCCGCTCGCGATCGATGGCTGTTCGATCTCCATTCGTAAATTCTCCAAGAAGTCGATCACCCTCGACTCCATGGCGAAGCAGAAGAACATCAGCGATCCGTTGTGCAAGGTGCTCAAGATCGCTGCCGCGTGCCGTCTCAACATCGTCATCTCCGGCGGTACGGGTTCGGGCAAGACGACCATGCTCAACGCCATGTCGCAGCTGATCGATCCCGGCGAGCGCGTGGTCACCATCGAGGATGCGGCCGAACTCCAGCTGCAGCAGCCGCATGTCGTGCGTCTCGAAACGAGGCCGGCCAATCTGGAGGGGTCCGGCGAGATTTCCATGCGCGATCTCGTCAAGAACGCACTGCGCATGCGCCCCGACCGCATCATCTGCGGCGAGGTGCGCGGACCCGAGGCGATGGACATGCTGCAGGCCATGAACACGGGCCATGACGGCTCGATGTGTACGCTGCACTCGAACAATCCGCGCGAAGCCATCACCCGTATGGAAAACATGATCATGATGGCATCGGGCAATCTTCCGCCGAAGGCCATCCGCCAGCAGATCGCCGGTGCCGTCAATCTCGTCATCCAGGTCTCGCGCATGCGCGACGGTGTCCGTCGCACGACCTATTGCACCGAGATCGTCGGCATGGAGGGGGAGATCATCGTGCTGCAGGACCTGTTCAAATACGAATATCAGGGCGAAAGCCGCGACGGCACGCTGATGGGCGATTTCGTTCCCTCGCCCGTCCGCCCGCATTTCATGAAGCGAGCCGCCTATTTCGGCCTCGAGCGTGCGCTCGCCGCCGCGATGTCGCAGAAATAGGCCGCCGGGAGCCCACCAGTTGGACCAGGATCTCATCTTTTTCATTGCCATCGGCGTCGGAAGTTTTTCGGTCGCATGGATTGCCCTGTCGCTCGTGACCGGCGGCGGGGCGGCGTCGAGCGGTCAGATGAACAAGCGGATCGGACGAATTGCCGATCGCGCCAATGGTATCGAGCAGCAGTCCGGCGGCGCCGAGACCGCCCGGGCTTTCGTTCGGGACCGCAATCGCGGGCTCTCGTCGATACCGCTGCTCGGCTCGTTCATTCCCAAGGCCGACCAGCTGCAGAAGAAATTCGATCGGGCCGGCCTGTCCTGGACGGTCAAGGACGGCATCGTGATCTGGGCCATCATGGCCGTCATCCTGACCGGCGTGATCATCTATTTTCTCGGCCTCGGACCGTTTCTCGCGATACCGAGCGGAGCGACGGGCTCGCTCATGCTCCTGTCCTTCTACATCAAGCGGAAGACACAGAAGCGGGTGACGGCGTTTGTCGGCCTCTTTCCCAACGCGATCGAACTCATCGTCCGCAGTGTCAAATCCGGTCTCCCCGTCACCGAGGCCATGGCGGCCATCGGCACCGAGATCGACGAACCCGTCGGCAGCGTGTTCACGGAAATCTCGAACAACATCCAGATCGGCATGGAGCTTCCCGATGCGCTGTGGTCGGCATCGGCGAAACTCGACATCCAGGAGTTCAAGTTCTTCGCCATCAGCCTTTCCATCCAGCAGGAAACCGGCGGCAACATCTCGGAAATCCTCCAGAATCTCTCCAGCATGATCCGTCGACGCGAGCAGGTGAAGCTGAAGATCAAGGCCATGTCATCCGAAGCGAAGGCATCGGCGATGATCATCGGATCCCTGCCGTTCATCATGTCCCTGCTGATCTATCTCGTGAACAGGGACTATATCATGGTCCTGTTCACCGACCAGCGCGGCTGGGTCGCGCTCGGCATCGCCGCCGGCATGATGAGCACCGGAATCTTCGTGATCACCAAGATGATCAGGTTCGAGATATGAGCATGTTCGACAGCCTGTTCGGTGGCGGTCTCGACTTCAACGATATCCTGACGCTGGTCATTGGCGGCCTGACCGGCGTGAGTTTCCTTTTCTTCTGGTTCACGCTCGTCGAGCGCGACCATTCGAAGAAACGCACGAAGATTCTCGAACGCCGGCGGGCGGAAATCAGCAGCGAGACCAAGGACAGGCGCAAGCGGGGAACCCCGGTGCGTTCGATGAAGTTCATCGAACGGGTGGTGACGCTCGCCAATCTCAAGAACATCAATGAAAACAAGAAGCTTCGCATGCGAATGCAGCAGGCGGGCATCAAGGCCGGCAGTGCGGTGTCGGTCTATCTCTTCGCCAAGCTCACCGTACCCATGGCTGCGGGTTTCGTGACCTTCATCACGCTGACCGCCGCGGGCATCTTCGAACAGCAGATCATGCGGGTCGGCGTGACCATGCTTCTCGTCATCGTCGGCTTCTATGCTCCCGACACGATCCTGAACAACCGGCGCAAGAAGCGTTCCACCGCGATCCAGCGAGCCTTGCCCGACGGTCTGGATCTTCTCGTGATCTGTGCGGAATCCGGTCTGAGCCTCGATGTCGCCCTCACGCGCGTTTCCGAGGAGATCGACGACGCCTCGCCCGAGCTCAGCGAGGAACTGTCGCTCGCGGCGGTCGAGCTCAATTTTCTTCCCGATCGCCGTCAGGCGCTGGCCAATCTCGGCGATCGCGTCGATCTTCCGTCCATCCGCGGTGTTGTCAACACACTGATCCAGACTGAAAAATACGGCACGCCACTGTCGCAGTCGCTGCGCGTGCTCGCGGCCGAATTCCGTGAGGAGCGCATGCTCAAGGCCGAGGAGAAGGCGGCGAGGCTTCCGGCGACGCTGACCGTGCCGATGATCGTCTTCATCCTGCCGACGCTGTTCATCGTCCTTGCCGGCCCGGCCGTCATCGACATCTCCGACACGCTCATCAAATAGGGTTCGACCGTCGGGAGGGTTTCCGGATGCGGGACCAGCGTCAGCCCGGTGCTCCGGCGGCCAGTGCATCGATCCAGACAGATCATACTGATCTGACTGGATAAATTGATGCAAAAAACAAGGAGCTGGTGCTCGGGTGAATGAACGAGGTGAATGCGCCTGAGCACTAGATCAGGTTGAACGATACAGGACGTTTTTCGCGCGGGTAACGGCCGGAGTGACAGGCCGGGCAAGTTCGGTTATGCAGCGTAGCCGGAGTTCCAATCCCGCCAGGGAAGCAACATGCGTCGCGAAAGAAGCGCCAAGATCGTCGCAACACTGGGGCCGTCGAGTTCGACGCCCGAGCGGATAGCGGAACTCGCATCCGCCGGCGTGGATGTGTTCCGGCTCAATTTCAGTCACGGAAGCCACGAGGAGCATCTCGCCCGCTTCGAGGCCGTGCGCGCGGTGGAGAAGGAGCGTGGCCGTCCCATCGGCATACTCATGGACCTGCAGGGCCCCAAGCTGCGCGTCGGGCAGTTCGAGCGCGGGCGTGTCGGGCTGACCAGGGGTGAGGCGTTCCGCCTCGATCTCGATCCGGCCATCGGCGACCAGAAGCGCGTCTGCCTTCCGCATCCGGAGATCTTCGCTGCGATATCGCCGGGAACGGAACTCCTTCTCGATGATGGCAAGATCCGGCTCGGGGTCGAACGTTGCGGAGAGGATTTCGCCGAGACGACGGTCCTTGCCGGTGGCGGCCTGTCCAACAACAAGGGCGTGAACGTTCCCAACGTGGTACTGCCGATCGGCGCCATGACGGACAAGGACATCCACGACCTGATGTACGGCCTCGAACTCGGCGCCGACTGGATTGCCCTTTCCTTCGTCCAGCGGCCCGAGGACATGGCGGAGGCGCGCCGGCTGGTCGCGGGCCGCGCCGCACTCATGGCCAAGATCGAGAAACCGGCGGCCATCGACAGGCTCGGCGAGATCATCGAACTTTCCGACGGCATCATGGTGGCGCGTGGCGATCTCGGGGTGGAGATGCCGCCTGAAGTGGTGCCGGGTCTGCAGAAACGCATGATCCGCGCCTGCCGTGACGCCGGCAAGCCGGTGATCGTCGCAACGCAGATGCTCGAGAGCATGATCTCCTCGCCGGCTCCCACCCGTGCCGAGGCATCGGACGTCGCCAGCGCCATCTATGATGGTGCCGATGCGGTGATGCTGTCGGCCGAAAGTGCTGCCGGCGAATATCCGGTCGAAGCCGTCTCGATGATGTCGCGCATCATCCAGAGCGTCGAGCATGACGAGCTCTACCGTTCCTATCTCGAAGCCCATCATGCCGTTGCCGAACGTACGCCCGCCGATGCGATCACGCTTGCCGCCGGGCAGGTCGCGCATACCATGCAGGCCGGCTGCATCGTCACCTACACGACGTCCGGCGCGACCACGCTCCGCGCCTCCCGCGAGCGACCCGACCGGCCGATTCTCGGGCTCATCACCCGGATGCCCACCGCCCGCAAGCTGGCTCTCGCCTGGGGTGTGCATGCCGTGTTCACCGAGGATGCGCACGATCTCGACGAGATGGTCGCCAAGGCACGCAAATACGCCAAACAGGAAGGTTTCGCGTCGCCGGGCACCTGTATCGTGATCACCGCCGGCCTGCCGTTCGGAACGCCGGGTGCGACGAACATTCTCAGGATCGCCTGGGTATCCTGACAGGCGCTGTCCGCAACATTCATTCCGGCCGCATTTTCGCGCGTGGGCGTAGAGCCGTGGCCTGTCGGGGAAGTCGAGACGATGACGAGGCTCAATCGCCGCAACTGGGTTCCGCAAGCCTGCGAGGATCACGTTCTTTCACTGGCCGCGAAGGCCTCGAAAGCCGACAGCAGGGCAATTGCCGACCGGCTGCGCGACTTGGCCAGCGAAAACCGCAGGATCCACGAACGTCTCTGCTTCAACCTCAATCCGGCCACCAACATCATGAATCCGAGGGCCGAGGCGCTGCTCAGCGAGGGACTCGGTGCGCGCCCGTCGCTCGGCTATCCCGGCGACAAGTACGAGATGGGTCTCGAGGCGATCGAGGAGATCGAGGTCATCGCGGCTGAACTCTGCGCCGAAATCTTCGATGCCGGCTTCGCCGAGGTGCGGGTCGCGTCAGGAGCCATGGCCAATCTCTACGCATTCATGGCCACCTGCAAGCCGGGCGACAGCATCATCGTTCCGCCGCCTGCCATTGGCGGTCATGTGACCCACAATCATGCCGGCTGCGCCGGGCTGTACGGCCTCGACATCCATGAGGCCCCGATCGACGCGGACGGCTACACGGTGGATCTCGAAGGCCTCGAACGACTGGCCGGCAAGGTACGACCGAAGCTGATCTCCATCGGCGGCAGTCTCAATCTGTTCCCGCATCCGGTCGGGGAGATCGCCCGGATCGCCCGGCGCTTCGAGGCACGGCTGCTGTTCGACGCCGCCCATCAATGCAGCATGATCGCCGGTGGCGTGTTCGACAATCCGCTCGCCCATGGCGCCGATCTGATGACCATGAGCACCTACAAGAGCCTCGGGGGACCCGCCGGCGGGCTCATCGTCACCAGCGACGCCGCTCTGGCGCGCAAGCTGGATGCCATCGCCTTTCCGGGAATGACCGCGAATTTCGATGCGGGACGGGTGGCCGCGCTGGCCATGACGATGCTCGACTGGCGCGACCATGGCGAAGCCTATGCCCGCGCCATGGCCGCACGCGCAAGGGAATTGGCCGAAGCGCTGGCCGGTGAGGGCCTTCCGGTCCATGCAAGGGAGCGCGGTTGTACCGCCTCGCACCAGTTCGCGATCGAGGCAGCCGGCTTCGGCGGTGGGCAGGCAGCGTCGCGCAAGCTTCGGCGGGCCGGGTTCCTCGCCTGCGGGATCGGCCTTCCCGTCGATCCGGTCGAGGGAGACATGAACGGCCTGCGGATCGGCACGCCCGAACTCTGCCGGATCGGTGTAAGCGAAAGCGATGTGCCGAGGATGGCGTCACTTCTGCAAAGGGCACTTTCGGCTTCGCAGCCGGAGCATCTCGCCGACGAGGTTGCCGACTGGCGCGCCAGCTTCAAGCACCTTCACTTCATTTCGGCCTGACGGTCCCATCGTGCCGGGCGGGCGACATGCCGCCCGGTTTCTTTCAGGAAAGCCGAAAGCCGGGCGCCTGATTTTCGATAGCCGACATTTGTCGATATTTTATCTACATAAAAGAGAATATAGAAAGTTCCATTCAACCTTAGATTTCAAGTAGTATTTCTTCCCTGTTCTGGTGGAGATTTTTTTTGGTTCGTTCGGGTGCGCCAGATCCGCAACATCCTGAGGCGGGGCGGCGAAGCCTGTGTACCACTTTTTTGACCATGTAATCCAACTGGCTACCAAATCGATCAAAATTGCGAAAACAATAACAAGCTATTCGCGAAACTTTTCAATTCATATTGGTATAATGATCCCTGGAAGTTTAGTTGCTTGATCCTCATTGACACCAAACAAGTGCAAATACTATATCAAATTGAATCTTTACACGGGTTGACCTTGATCAATTCTGACGCCTATAGATTTATATGTTGTTCACCGACTACTAATCTTCCTTTGTGGAGCGTTCTGATATGGAATGAATGTTCCGCGCCGGAAGATACCTGTCGATGACTGCCGGGGCCGGTATCCGACGAAGTCGTGCTTTCCGCGATCTGTCAGGTCGTGCCAGCGCGAGTGCATCATCCGGGACCGGATCGTGCAGCTTTCGAAATCGAACGTTTCACAATACGGGGTGGCCATCCATGTTACGACCAACGAAAAAGCTGGCGCTCGTGATCGAGGCCATCGTCGACATAGCGTTGAGATCGGAGAAGGGTCTGGTCCAGAGCCAGCATGTCAGCGACCGGATGGGCCTTCCCAAGCGCTATCTCGAGGATGTCATTCAGCAACTCGTGCGGGCGGGCGTTCTCAAGGGCGTTCGCGGGCCGCATGGCGGGTATCGTCTCGCCGACGAACGCCGGAACATCACGGTCGGTCGGATCATCGCCGTCGTCGAAGGGCTCGAGGAAGACGATGGTGGTGTGCCCACATCCAGTTCGCCGCTCGGCGAGAACCTCATCGGACCGTTCTGGGTCGAACTCGAGGGCGAGTTGATGGGCATCCTCAATTCGATCACCGTCGATGATCTCTGCCGTCGCGCGAAGTCGATCGACGGAGCAGCTTTCTCGCAACGTCCAAGACGGATCCCCGCCGAAGCCGTGGCCTGACCGACAGCGCAGCCTGCGTGGCGCCTGAACGCAAACGCAAGGTCAAATACCCCGCTGCGGCGGGGTATTTCATGATCGGCGATTATCCGGCCTTCTCGAATTCGTGGCCGAGATCGGCGGAGAGCTTCCGCAGAAGATCCAGCGCGGCTTCGGCGATGACCGTTCCGGGTGGAAAGATGGCCCGGGCACCCGCCGCGTAGAGAGCTTCGTGATCCTGGGGTGGTATCACGCCGCCCACCACGATCATCACATCGCCGCGTCCCTGCCGTTCGAGCTCGGCCCTCAATTCGGGCACGAGCGTCAGGTGACCGGCGGCCAGTGACGATGCCCCGACGATGTGCACATCGTTTTCCACGGCCTGTCGCGCGGCCTCGGCGGGTGTCTGGAACAGCGGGCCGATATCGACATCGAAGCCGAGATCGGCGAAGGCGGTGGCAATCACCTTCTGACCGCGATCGTGACCGTCCTGGCCCATCTTGGCGATGAGAATACGCGGCCGCCGGCCCTCGGCCTCGGCAAACGCCCCGACTGCCCTGCGGCAGTCCTCGACACTGC
>JAGREZ010000616.1 GCA_020446285.1 Geminicoccaceae bacterium | reverse complement strand
CCCCTGCCGCGCTCCATCGGCCTGTGCGGGCCTCTGTGGCGCTGTGGGAGCGTTTTAAGCCCTCTGGCCGCATAAGACCGCCTGTCGATCCTCTCCGCGCGTCCTGCGGCCTTCAGGGCGCGATTGCAATGCCGCTCCCACAGTGCCCGCACCCGCTGCACGGCCCCCTTGTCCGACAGCTTCGCCACGCGCTTGCCCGTGCGGTGGTGGCGGTCCCGGACGATCAGATGCACATGCGGGTTGCCCGCATCCCTGCCGGCGGCGTGAATGGCCGACAGCCAGGACGCCTGGCCGGCGGTCAGATCGTCGGCAAACGCCTCGACCAGGCGGCGCCAGTCCTCCCGACCGAGTTCGCGGGGCAGCGCCATGATGATCTTGTCGATCACACGGGCGTTCTTGCGGTCGGCCTGTTCCTCCCGGTCCAGCCATGCCCGCGCCGCTGCCGGGGCGGCGGGCATTCGCGCAGACTGGATCAGCGGCGCGGCCGAGGCGCGCGCGATATACCGCACATGTGCTCCGGCCGTCCGCGCGGCGTGGGTCGTTCTCCCCACGCTCGACAGGTTCAGACTGTAAATCGCAATAGGCTCCTCCCTGATTTTTCCGGGGGTCCACGGGGGGCGGTGCGCCCCCTTGGCAAGGGTGGTGGTGTCAGACACCACACATCTTGCGCGCCGCGTGATGTCCCTCCTGTTCCGGCGTGTCCGCCGCATCTCGTGTCTGGTCCGGGAGGAGCGTTT
Organism: Geminicoccaceae bacterium; assembly: GCA_020446285.1. Lineage (GTDB taxonomy): Bacteria > Pseudomonadota > Alphaproteobacteria > Geminicoccales > Geminicoccaceae > JAGREO01. The sequence goes on along the minus strand of JAGREZ010000616.1, from coordinate 5,884 downwards.
TCTGCGCGCGGTATCCTCCCCGTTCGGTGACCGGGACTTTGCCACTGCTCCCCCTTCGCTGCGGTCGATCCCGATTTTTGGCCGGGGCCTGTTCTGCGCTGTCTGCGGTTTCAAGCCGGGGGTGTCGGGGGGGCTGCGTTTGAGCGCCCCTGACCAAGATCAGTTTTTGTCCGACAAAAACACATCTTGCTATCCGCTGTTTCTGTTCTTGCTATCCGCTGTTTCTGTCCCCCGATGCACCCGCCCGTTTCAGCGGTTTTATGGGCTCTCCGACGGTCCCGCCGCACGGGTTTGCGCAGCAAACCCAAAAGTGCGCCCTCCCAAATCGTCGCCGTTCCAAGCCACCGGGCATGACCCGGACATGATCCATGCTGCCGGAGCTGCAAAGACACGTCACGCCGCGCAGGATTTTCGGGAGTGATTTCCTGTGGATGAGAGCCACACGGCACACATTTGCGCCGGGGCCGCTGACGCGGCCATGTGGACGCGCCTAACGGCGCGGGCTTCGCTTCGCAGGGGCTGCCGCCCCTCTGCCCGTCTTCGCTGCGCTCCACCGGACATTCACCCCGCGGGTATTTTCGGCCCGATGATGGGGGGCAGAGCCCTTCCTGTGGACGGGTCTACCGCCGCCATTGACGGCCAATACCGCCGACCGTCACACTGAAACCACGGTACAGGCTGGGGAGCCTCGCCTGTCCCCGCGAAGGCGGGGAACCGCGCCCGGTGATAATCTCACCAAATCCGAAGGCCCTGCCATCATCGGCGGGGCCTTTTCTCTGTGGATATGCCGGTTGATAGTACTATCGCCAACTGGTTGGCGATAGTACTATCAACCCATGAGCAAGGTTACCCTACAGCAAGCCGCCGATATGGCGGGCATATCAAAACAAGCCATTAGGAAGGCCGTTAAGGCCGGAAAACTTACGTCTGACAAAGATGAGCAAGGTCGAATTTTAGTTCAGGCCGGAGACGTTGAGAGAGTATGGTCGCGCAAACCGGTTACCAGTGAAAAGTTGGTAGTGGTTGGCGATGGTACTACCAACCATTCTGCATTAGTTGACAGTGGTTTACAGGGTAAAATTGATATCCGGGATAAAGAAATCTCGCTTCTGAAAGCACAAATCGACGATCTCAAATCTGAGCGAGACGACTGGAAGCAAGCTTTCGAACGAGAGCAGGAACAAACAAGAGCGACAACCCGCCTTTTGGAAGATCAACGCGAGAAGGCCGAAAAGGGGTTTTGGGCAAGGCTGCTAGGCAGGTGAAATTTGCATATATTATCATTATGTGATAATCATAAATAATGAACCGTGACCCGTCGCTAGACGCGCTGCTCGATCTCGACGGGCAAGTTTTGGTGATCGACCCGGAAACCCGCCATTGGGTCCGGTTTGTCGTCACGCAGGTGCCTGTGAGCGAAGAGAAGCCACACGGACTGGATTATTCGCTGACGCTGCACGGGCCGAACGGTGAACGCCTTGTCGGCTTCGACAATGCGCATCCGGTGCGCACGTCGGCGGGACCGGGTGGCAAAAGGCAGGGGCCACAGGATCACAAACACCGCCTGACCACGGTAAGGCCCTACGATTATCGGGACGCCGCATCCCTGCTGGAAGATTTTTGGCGCGAGGTGGATTCAGTGCTCGCGCAGAGAGGAGTGAAGCTATGAACACGTTGAAAGTCGGTATCGCCACGGCCGAGGAGATGAAACAGCGCACGCTTGCCATTGCACGCGGCGAGCTGAAGGCATCACCGGACGATCCCAAAGTCTGGTTCACGTCACCGGAAAGCTTCGCACGGGTTCTGTCCAACAAGAACCGGGCGCTGTTGGAGTTCATCGCGGCCGCGCACCCGGAATCTTTGCAGGAACTGGCGGCCGGGACCGGGCGCGCAGCGTCCAATCTGTCGCGCACCCTGCGAACCATGGAACGCTATGGCTTTGTCCATCTGCACAAGGGGCCACGCGGGCAAGTGCGCCCGGAAGTGCCATACCGGGAAATCACCCTTGTAATGCCATTGGCCGCACACGCGCAGCACGCGCAGCCCTGACGCGAACGTGTAGCTTTTCACGCACCGGGTTCGGCATGATGACTACTTTGCTGCGTATGCGAGAAGGAAGTAAAAACCGGGACCGTGAGCGGAGTGTTTTTCAGTACAGATCACGGATTGCACGATTTATACTTCTGATTTTCCCATATGTGCCAATTAAGACTTTGAAAAACTTGCCATAATGTTGATTATCACGGATATCTGGGGTTGATTTAATCAAAAAAATACCTGCCATTTGGCAGGTATTGTGGAAATTACCGCCGTAAAGTTTGAGGTCCAACCTGCTGGCCACACTCGGTACAAACCCAAGGCCTGTAAATGAGTGGGTCATTAATTGTTGGCCGCGGCCTACCACATCTGCACCGAACAGGAAAAAACATAACTCTTCCTCCTTGTTCTTCCTCAGCGCGCTATACTGTCGAAAGAGACGAAGGGTGCAGGAGCCTGATACCCCTTAGGCGTCCTGCACCCAACCAGATCGTTAGCGCGATCCGTTCTTGTGACCCTTCAGCCAGTTCTGATAGGCGGCTGACGACATGTTGCCCTGAGGCTGGATCGGCCGCCCCAATTCACCGGCTCGCTGACCGGCACGCTCGCTTGCGCTGCTCACCCTGAGCACTCCCTTGTTGCTCGTCGCAGAAGGCAAAAGCGCCTCTGCTGAAGTCAGAGATGGCAGGATATTTTCAAACTGTCAACTGAGTCCCTCTTGTTTTTTTAACCTGCGCGCAAAACCCTATTTAAATTGCGCTTGAGGGCTCTACTTTCTAGCAAACGCTCACGAGCCTTTCCCTCAACAGAGGCCAGTCGAGCATCAGCTTCTTTAGGAAGATTAACATCTTTTGGCATATCTCTATGTTTCAGCTCTTGCTGAAGCTTGTTCCACAAGGAATCATCAAGACCAATCAGGTCGGATTGCATCATTCCTCTATTCATCCACTCTCTATAAACGTCTCTAATAAAATCAAATACATCTTGCTTCCACGCAAAACCTCTGTCTCTTCTTGTTTTCCATTGATTCTGACTGACAAATTTTACAAACTCATCGCAATATCTTAACCTATTATTGTCATCTAGTTTTAGAGCTTTCTTTGTGTCAGAAAAATCTGAATCAAAATTTTCCCCAGATTTAATTTTTTCCCAAGCAGAATTAAGTAGACTTATCTGTTCATCAGAACAAATTTCTTTTTTAAGTTTTTCTATAAAATTATCTTTTTTCAAATCATTATTTTTGATAAGACTTTCATCAAGTCTAAAATCAAATCCTAAATTATTTTTAATAATATCTTTATCTATACTATGATTTGATTCATTTTCAAATCTTTTTTCTACTTTATCGTGAGAATTGTTTTTACTACGATACGAACTATTTTTCATTTTTGAATTTATGAAATCTTCTTTTTCAATATAAACTTGAGATGCTACTGGTAAACTGACGACTGATTCTTGCCTGATTATCACATTGCATTTTTTCTTCATCGCCATACCTGCTCGCTGTTTAACGGTCTATATGAAGCCGCATAGTTTAACGCTCCTGTCAAGCCGGGGATGGGTTCTGCCACTAAACGTATGAAATCATTTCTTTTTTGTTCTGGATAACCAGGTGTGATGTACCCCTCTGAGTTCGTCACAAACGCCATATAGTGCGCTCTTATTTTGGTTAGTAACCCATCTATATTCATTAAACGTCCTCCAAGCACAATTTCTGATGGGCTGATTGTCATCGTCACATTAACGCATAATTGCGCAATGTAGAAAGCTTGGAGATCCCATGCTACATGATCTTTATCTAATTCTTTATAATTTTTTACGCCCCATCTATCTTGGATAGCGCTTGTTGAGGCTCTTGAAAATATGCAATTTTTATTAAAATATTTAGAAGTAGTCCACATATCTTGTGAATGTGGACAAACAATTATGTCTCCCATTTCCGGGCTTAACGCGCCTAACCACGGATTTAGACCTTTTGTAAAACCGCCACCAATGCCATCACTTATTTTTAAAAATGCTAATACATGATTGTGAAATGTTTTTCTAAAATCAGATGGTTTTTGAAGGCCTATTCCAAACTTAAGACAAAGCTCACCTAATGCTGAAGAAGCAACATCAGTCAAAATTGAAATCTGTATATTATTATCTCCTAACATATTAAATAATATTCGCTTTGATATTAAATAAAGAGATTTTTCAGATGAAGATATCGGAAAGCTAGTATTTTTAATTTTCCCATAGAATCTATAATATTCATTATTACATGAATCTTCTTGAAGAAGACTGTAAAATGGACCAAATCCAGCAATTGTTATTGCTTCGATACTTGATGTTCGTTCAATGATTTTTTTTATTTCTAATGAAAGACCCTTACTTATGGAGCCATTATGTGTCGAGTAAGACTTTTTGTAAGAATGAAGTTGATGAGGGTATTCTGTTTTGAAGATCGAGACTTCATCATATGAGCAAGCAGTTAAAGAGTATACTTTGTCGCGTGTTACATAAATTCCTGCAAATTCCATTTTTGGTTCTCTGCTGCCTCCTCCTGTGCAAGCAGGCATAGATAGAGGTGATATAACTATCAATGGTTCAGATTTCATCTGAACCTCTGCCAGTCTGGCGAAGACCGGGGGGCAGAGCGGAAAGGGCCGCACGGAGCAACCCGGAGCCACGCGCAGCCCTGAAAGGGCGAGCATGGCGAGGATTGCGAGTACGGAGCGAAGCGATCCCTTGAAGCGGCGTTGGGGGCAGCGCCCCCAGCAAAAAGAAGGAAGATCAGCCCGCAAGGGCTGGCAGTTTTCCACAGGCGCAGCCGTTTAAAGAAAGTATATTTATATACTGTTTAAGAGTTTAAGGGCTGGGTCTCTTATATATTGCAATGGCTTACGGCGAAAAAGCGCGCCAATAGACCGAGTAAAGCGCGCCGATAGACCGAGTCAAAGCGCGCCAATAGACCGAGTCAATCCACAGGAGAATCGGCCCGGATCGCAGCCATTGCTATCGTGGTATCGGCGCGGGTGGTACGCTCCGGGCATGGGAGATATCATCCAGTTCGACATGTTCACCGTGTCCACCCTCGATCCGCCGCTGCGCGACAATCGGGACGTGATGGAATATCCGTTTCTGGCCCTCCAGAAACGCCGCACAAAGCCGATCGAGTACCGCAATTCCAAAGTCTCGATCGAGGTACACGCGCCGGAAAAGTTCGGTGTGGCGACGGTGTGGGACTGGGATTTGATTATCTTCGCGGCCTCCCACCTGAACGAAGCGATTGAACGCGGTGGCAAGCCATCCCCGCGCATCCAGTTCTCGCCACACGACGCCCTCCGCCAGATGGGGCGGACCACGGGCGGTCTCGACTACAAGAAGTTGGCTGACGCCATCAAACGGCTGTCCGCAACACTCATCATCACCAACATACGGTTTGACGATCAACCCAAAGAAGGCGCGCAGCTTGGGTTCCACTGGCTGTCTGGCTTCTCGATCCCGATCCGCTACCAGTTCGACAACTGGATGACATTGGACGCACCGGACGGGGACCCCGACCCGGCCAAGCCGTGGGAGATCGAGCTGCCGCCGTGGCTGTACAATGCCGTTCTCCGGCAACGCGACATCCTCGCCGTCCATCCGGACTATTTCAAGCTGACGGGTGGCATCGAGCGATGGCTCTATCGCCTCGCCCGCAAGTCCGTCCCCGATCATGCCGACGCGCCCCTCTTCGCCTTCCGCATGGAAACGCTCTTCGAGCGCTCCGGCCTGTCCGGACGGCTGCGCGACTTTCGCACCAAGATCGAGGACATCGCCGCGCGCCAGTCTCTGCCCGAATACGATGTCGTCATCACGCGCG
>JAGREZ010000589.1 GCA_020446285.1 Geminicoccaceae bacterium | reverse complement strand
CCATGCGCTCACTCAACGAGGCTCCGAGCGCCCAAGCAATGTTGTTTCCTCCCGCAATCGCGAGATCGGTCAGCTGGATATCGTCGAGAACGCCTGACCACAACCGGGCGATATGCTCGTCGACGATGGTGGCCTCGAGAGTGCCCGCATTGACCAGTTCGAGAAGATCCTCGCTCATGATCGCCGAAGGCGCCTCGACCACATCGACGGGTGCAAGGCCCCGTGCGATGAGGGTCTCGTTCAGCTGTTCGAGATGGGTGACATAGCTGCTGCCCCTGACTGTGACGATCTGCCTGCCGGAAAGCCATGCGGGATCGTCACCGACATCCTCACCCTTGCGGGCGACAACGATTTCACGAACATCGGTGAGATAAGGCTTCGAAAATCCGACTTTCCGCGCGCGCTCGTCGGTGATCGTCAATCCGCCGGCAGCGATGTCGCCCGTGCCGCTGGCAAGAAGATCGACCAGCTGATTGAACGGCACCGGTACGAAAATGGCCTGAAGCTGCTCGCCGGAACTGCCGACGCGTTCGTTGTAGCTTCGCTCGAACTGGCGAACCAGTTCATATTCGAAGCCGCGCGGCTCGCCCTTGTGAATGAAGAAGCGCGTCCGGTCATACGGGATGAGGACCGTCAGCAGGCGCCCTTCCCGGTTGGCCACCGTGGCATCGGTCACGAGCGCCTCATCCTGGGCGGCGATGATCGTTCGAACGATGTCCGCGAGATTGTCCGTTGTGGCCGGCCCGGCAAGCGGTTCCGCCACATCGATGCCCATCTCCGGTTTCAGCCGCAGACCCGAACCTTCGCGATGTGCGACATCCGTCCCTGTCAGCATCCCGGCAACAATGATGCCGGCCAATGCCACACCGACGAGAACGGGCTTGAACCAGGCCCTCCACCGGCCGTTCATCTCAAGGATCCGAATCCGGTCATCGATCTCTCCCGCCGCTTCGTGTTCCTCTGTCATCAAGAGTGGCGAGCCTTGTGCGCCGGATCAACCTCGCCGCATGAATGACGGCACAAGTGTGATTTTTCCGTCAAACCCGTGCCCTTCCCACTCCCGCCGACCACCGGGAACGCGAACACGCTATCAGGAAATCACCAACGCATCGTTAAACCGAAGGGCCGGCAGACGCGGAAAAGCGTCTGCGGGTGGCAGCGAACTCGCGCAGACGGTCCTCGACGAGGCGATTGACTGTTCCATGCGGGTAGAGACTATCTTCGCCGCGCACACCGGCAGAACGGCCGGTCAGGAGCTCGATACCCTCATCGACATGGCTGACCGGCCAGACGGCGAACCTCCCCTCCCCGCAGGCCTCGACGATATCCGATCTCAGCATCAGGTTCTTGACGTTACTGCGGGGTACGAGAACGCCCTGCCTGCCCGTGAGACCGCGCGCGCTGCAGATATCGAAGAACCCCTCGATCTTCTCGTTGACACCGCCGATCGCCTGTATCTCGCCATTCTGGTTGACCGATCCGGTAACGGCGAGCCCCTGACGGACAGGCAGGCCGGAAAGCGCGGAGAGAAGCGCGTAGAGCTCGGTCGAGGATGCCGAATCGCCATCGACACCGCCATAGGACTGCTCGAAGACGAGCGTTGCCGACATCGATACCGGCAGATCCGGAACGAAGCGCGACGCAAGGAAACCCGACAGGATGAGCACCCCCTTGCTGTGCAGCGGACCACCCGTCTCCACCTCGCGCTCGATATCGAGGATCTCGCCCCGGCCCATGCGCGCACGGGCGGTGATCCGGGTCGGCTTGCCGAAGGCGAAATGACCAACCTGCATGACCGACAGCCCGTTGATCTGTCCGACCGCCTCTCCTTCGACGTCGATTAGAACGGTTTCCCGCAGGATCTGTTCGTGCATGCGTTCACGGATGCGGTCCGTCCGGCGGATCTGTTCGGCGACCGCCTTTTCGATCTGGGGAGCGTCGATATCGGTGACATCCTCGCGTTGCGCCCAGTAGTCCGCCTCGCGCACGATATCGGCGAGAGCCGCAACCCGCAGGGTAAGCCGCTCGCGATCGGCACTCAGGCGGGCCGCGCGTTCGATGATGGCAGCACAGGCCGAAGCGGTGAGCGCACGTTTCGCCTCGCGCCTGGCGATGCCGCCAAGAAGCCGGCAGAATTCCGGGATCGACGCATCGTTCCATTCGATGAGTTCGTCGAAATCGGCAGCGACCTTGAAGAGTTCGGAGAAATCGTTGTCGGCGCCCTGCAGGAGATAGAAGGTCTGCCGTTCGCCGATGAGCACGATCTTGACATCCAGCGGCACGGGCTCCGGCTCGAGGGTGACCGCGGTCGTGGTCGACATGCCCGTCGCCGGCGATTCGATCGCCACCGAGCGCGCGCGCAGGCACCGCTTGAGCGCCTGCCAGGATCCGGGCATCTGCAGGAGACGTTCGGCATCGATGATGAGATAGCCGCCATTGGCACGATGCAGGGCACCGGGCTTGATGAGCGTGAAATCGGTGAGCATCGCGCCCATGTGTGGAACATGCTCGATCCGGCCGAGCAGATGACCGAGCCCCGGAAAGTCGAGGAACACGACCGGCGCGCCGCTGTCCTCATCGTTGCAGACGACCACATTCGCCTTGTA
>JAGREZ010000098.1:9465-9687 GCA_020446285.1 Geminicoccaceae bacterium | reverse complement strand
AAAAGGACGAGAAACAGAAGACGGTGACGCTCACCGTAACCGGCACCGAGCGGATGCAGCACCTCCTGCAATCGGCGGAACTCCTCAAGGCCGGCGATCTCTACGATTCGGAGAATGTCTCGCTCGTCCACCATGTTCAGGAAGCACTGCGCGCCCACAAGCTCTTCACCCGTGACGTCGACTATCTGGTAAACAATGGCCGCGTGGTGATCGTCGACGAGT
>JAGREZ010000098.1:7761-9346 GCA_020446285.1 Geminicoccaceae bacterium | reverse complement strand
TCACCTTCCAGAACTACTTCCGTCTCTACGACAAACTGGCCGGCATGACCGGTACGGCCGCGACCGAGGCGGCGGAATTCGCGGAGATCTACGGTCTCGAGGTGGTCGAGATGCCGACCCATCGCGAGATGGTGCGCAAGGACGAGGATGACGAGGTCTACCGCACCACGCGCGAGAAGGATGCCGCCATCGTCGCCGAGATCGAGGCCGCCCATGCCGGCGGCCAGCCGGTGCTGGTCGGCACGGTGTCGATCGAGAAATCGGAGGATCTTGCGCGCCAGCTCCAGAAAAGGAAGATCCGCCACAATGTCCTGAACGCCCGCTATCACGAGCAGGAAGCGTTCATCATCGCCCAGGCCGGGCGGTTCGGCTCCGTCACCATCGCCACCAACATGGCCGGCCGCGGTACCGACATCCAGCTCGGCGGCAATGCCGAGATGCGCATCCTGCAGGAACTCGGCGAAAATGCCGACCCGGCGAAGGCGCAGTCCATTCGCGACGAGATCAGCGCCGAACAGGAGAAGGTCAAGCAGGCGGGCGGCCTCTACGTCATCGGCACCGAACGCCATGAGAGCCGGCGTATCGACAATCAGCTGCGCGGCCGCTCGGGCCGTCAGGGAGACCCCGGCCGTTCGAAGTTCTTCCTCTCGCTCGAAGATGATCTCATGCGCATCTTCGGTTCCGGCGGAATGGGTGGCATGCTTCAGAAGCTCGGGCTCGAGGAAGGCGAGGCGATCGTTCACCCCTGGATCAACAAGGCCCTCGAGAAAGCTCAGCAGAAGGTCGAGGCACGCAACTTCGACATCCGCAAGAACCTGCTCAAGTTCGATGACGTGATGAACGACCAGCGCAAGGTGATGTTCGACCAGCGTCTCGAACTGATGAAGGCCGAGGACGTCGCCGAAACGGTGCGGGACATGCGCGCCGAGGCGATCGAGCTCATCGTCGAACGACACATCCCGCCGAAGACCTACGCCGAACAGTGGGATGCGGAGGGGCTCGAGGAAGAGGTCAGGAAACTCCTCGCCCTCGACATGCCCGTTCGCGAATGGGTTGCCGAAGAGGGGATCGCCGAAGACGACATCCGCACCCGGCTCGAGGAAGCCAGCACGAAGAAGATGGCGCAAAAGGTCGCCGCCTATGGCGAAAACACCGTGCGCATGGTCGAAAAGAACCTGCTCCTGCAGATCCTCGATCATCTCTGGAAGGAGCATCTCCTCCATCTCGATCATCTGCGCCAGGGCATCCATCTGCGCGGCTATGGCCAACGCGACCCGCTCAACGAATACAAGCGCGAAGCCTTCGACCTGTTCGAAACCATGCTGCAGAAACTGCGCGAGACCGTGACGCAGGTGCTTTCTCATCTCGAGATCCGCATTCCGGAACCGGCCCAGGCACCCGGCATGGCACTTGCCGGTGCGCCGTCGGGGTCCGGCGCAGCTGTTGCCCGTGATGACACGATGATGGCATCAGGGCAGGCGCCGGCCGGCGAGGAGGGAGCCCACGGCAAGGTCGCCCGCAATGCCCCCTGCCCCTGCGGATCCGGGCGCAAGTTCAAACACTGTCACGGCCGCATCGCCTGAAA
>JAGREZ010000098.1:0-7706 GCA_020446285.1 Geminicoccaceae bacterium | reverse complement strand
GAAAAGCTTTTTTTAACGTCGCGCGTGGCATAAACCGGCTGTCGGACAACTGTCACGGCGCGCGACGGTGTTATCGGGGCACTGCGCCTGCGCTGTTCGCTGGAGCGTGTCTTGAAACCAGTCAGGGACATTTGTTACAGGCCCGTTATCGTATCTGACCGGCCGGCGCCTCCAGACGAAACGGAGCCGCAGTGAGCGGCCACGCACATGACAGCCACGCACATGGCGGCAGCGCGGCTGCCCTGTCGGGAGATGCGCAAGCACGATTCCGTCCGGGCGAACTCGCGCTTCCCGTGCTGGCGACAGCCATGGCCATCACTCTCGCCGGCATTCTTCTGGCGGTATTGATCGCGGATTTTTCCCCCAATCCGCGCGACGCGACCGCGAGCATGAAGCGCGATACCGCTCCACTCGCAGCACGGCTCACGCAGCTGGCCGGACGTATCGAGAGACTTTCCGGCGGCATCGAAACGCTCGATCCTGCCAGCATCACCGCCTGGGTCGAGGAGATCGACGCGAAGCTGGATCTCATGACTGTCCTGCCGCTGCCGGATCCATCGCTCGTCGCGGCGATCGACGATCTGGACCACAGGTTCGATGCACTGCTCGTTCTGGCGCAGTCTCCGGATGCACGATCGAAGACCGCACAACTCGGTCATGGCCTGCGCGGCGCCGCACTCGAACTCGACCGGATCGCCGCGAGGATCGAGGAACGTGCGGACGACATCGCCGGTCCGGGCAACAGCACTGGCCACGGAACCGCGTATCCGCTTCTCGTCGGGCTTTTGCTCACCCTTTTCCTGTGCGCCTCGGGTCTCGCATGGCTCTCGACCTCCATCTGGCGTGAGCGCGATCACGACGCGGAATCGGCCGAGGGAAACCTCCGGCTCCTGCAGGACCTCGTCGAGACCTCTGCCGACTGGACGTTCGAAACGGATGAGAAACTGAGATTGCGCAAGATCTCCGCCCATTCGCCGGGCATTCTCCCCGATGCTGGCGATGCGCTGATCGGCCGCCCGTTTTTCGAACTGTTCGCCGACGAGCCCACCGATACCCTCCCCGGTCGTCAGGCCCTGTTCGAAGCCACGGAGAGCCGCAGGAGGTTCCGCGATCTGGTCGTCGAGGCCGCTGCGGATCCCCGGAAATCGGGCCTGCGTGTCCATCGCGTCTCCGGACGCCCGCATCATGACGGCAATGGCCGGTTTCTCGGGTTTCGCGGCACCGGCAGCGATATCACCGGTGAGGTGCGCCGGGCCCGCCACGTCCGCTTCCTCGCCGAGCATGACCAACTGACCCGGCTGCCCAACGGCAGGCTCCTGCGCGAACGCATATCCAAGGCCCTGCGTGGCGACCGCCAGTCGGACGGCACGCTAACCCTGATGGTCGTCGATCTCGACCATTTCAAGGCGATCAATGAGAGCTTCGGGCATGAGACCGGCGATCATCTTTTGGTTGCGGTTTCCGGCCGGATCGGTGAACTGCTACGCGATGGCGACTTTCTCGCGCGGTTCGAGGGTGACGCGTTCGCCATTCTCCTTTCCGCTCGACAGACCGACCGGAAATGGGTCTTCAGCCTCGCGGACCGCTTCATTTCGAGCCTCTGCCGTCCCTACATCATCGGCAATCAGGAGGTCCGGATCCGCGCGAGCATCGGCATCGCCTTTCTTCCCGATCACGGTCAGGGGGCCGAGGATCTCGTCCATGCAGCGGAAATCGCCACACTCGCCGCCAAATCGGACGGGCGCAGTCGCTGGAAGGTCTACGAACCGGGCTTCAACAGCGAATTGCTCAATCGTCAGAAGATCGAACTCCTGCTGCGTCGCGCACTTGAAGAAGACCGTCTGCAGATCGTGTATCAGCCACAGGTCCGTCTTGCCGACAGGACGCTCATCGGCGGCGAGGCACTGGTGCGCTGGGACCTCGAGGAACTGCAGACACGGCCGTTCGACCAGCTCATCGCCGTTGCCGAGGATTGCGGGCTCATCGTCGATATCGGCAAACGGGTGCTGGAACGGGCCTGCAGCGACGCCCTCGCCTGGCCCCGTGGCGTCGTCGGCGTCAATGTCTCCCCGGCGCAGTTTATCCACGAGGGGCTTGTCGAAACCGTCGAGGCGGCGCTGGCGGCGAGCGGGCTTCCGGCCGATCGGCTGGAACTCGAAATCACCGAGGGCGTCCTCATGCGTCATGAGGAAGCAGCCATCGCCGACCTTCAGAGACTTCGAGCGCTTGGAATCCGGATCGCCGTCGATGATTTCGGCACGGGCTATTCCAGCCTCGCCTATCTCAAGCGGCTGCCGGTGCAGAAGGTGAAGGTCGATCGGTCATTCATCCGCGACCTGCCCGACGGCGCCGACGACCGCAAGATCGTGAAAGCGATCATCCATCTCGCCGAAGCCCTCGGCCTCGACACGATCGCCGAGGGGATCGAGGCAGATGACCAGGCCGCCTTTCTCACCGAACTGGGCTGCGATCTGGGCCAGGGCTTCCTCTTCGGAAAACCGATGACAGCACAGGCATTCACGTCCCTCTGGGAGTCTCCTGCACCGATCGGCGAACATCCGGGACCGCGCGAAACGCACCCTATCCGAGCGGCGGAGCGATCGCTCCCGGATGACGAATGACGTGGGCAGCGAGGTTCTGGCCGGCATGCACGGCTTCCTGCAGGGAAGCGCCTTCGAGCCTTGCCGCGAGATAGGCGGCATTGAAGCTGTCACCGGCGCCCGTCGTGTCGACCGGATCGCGTACTGTTTCCGGTTTCACGGAAACGCCTTGACCGCAGGCGCGGGCATGCGTGGCATCGCTCCCGCATTTCACGACGATCTCGCCTTCGGTCTGCTCGCCGATGCGCTCGATAACATCCTGCGGCGAGGAATCCCGCCAGAGCGCGATCTCGTCATCGAATGTCGGCAGGAGAAAATCGCAAAGAGGATAGACCGCCTTGAACCAGTGACGCGCAATTCCGGCATCCTGCCAGATACGCAGCCGCAGGTTCGGGTCGAAGGCGATCCTTCCGCCATTCTCCCGGCGGCGACGGAGATCATCGAGCAGACGGTGACGCGACGGATCGTCGAGGATCGCGAGCGTGATGCCTGAAAAGTAGAAGAGGTCGGCCGACGTGCTTGCGGCGAGAAGTTCCGCGTAGGCGTCGTCACGATAGAGATCGCGCACCGGCGCGCGGTCACGCCAGTAATGGAACATGCGCTCGCCACTCGCATCGGTGCGCACCGCATGAATGCCCGGCAGGCTGCCCGGACTGCGTCCGACCAGCGAACAGTCGAGCCCCTCGCCCTTCCACGTTCCGACCATTTCATCCGAATAGGGGTCGTCGCCGAGCACGGTCATGTAGGAGACCGTGCAACGCTGCGGGTCGAGACATCGGCGAAGATAGATCGCGGTATTCAGCGTATCGCCGCCGAACCCGCGGCGCATGAGCCCGTCGCCCAGTTCCACCAGCTCGATCATGCACTCGCCGGCGCTCACCACCGACGTCACACCGGCGCTCATGAACGCTGGTCGAAGATGCGGTCGCCCAGCTGGTCGATGATCTGCCGGGCCTTGGTCAACGAGAAATTCCGGGCCTCATCGAGGCTCGAATGGGTGTCGGCGCGCACAAATTCATGCACCCGCTCACCCCCGGCATGGTCTTTCGTGATCCGGCCGGCCGTCAGGAACTGGCCGCCATGCCGTTTCGGTGCCGGGGTGATCGTGAAGCCCTGATATTCGACCGGTTCACCGGTCATGGCATCATCACCACCACCGCCACCGAGCATCTTTCTGAAAACGTCTCCGAGCCCCATCCTCTCGCCTCCGTCAAGGAAACTGACCGGACGGGCGTGTGTCTCAGTAGGTGATGGCAGGCGGAAGTTGCTTGGCCTGCTCGACCCATCCGACGACCATTTTCTCTGCGGGCACCGCGCGGGTCAATTTTTTCTGCTCGTTGACCTCGGCCATCTTCACCGCGAGATTCTGCGCGTTCCGGTTTCGCAGTTCCTTGACTGTGTCAACGCCGGCGGCCTCGAGCAATTCGGAAAACTGCTTGCCGATACCCTTGATCCGCATGAGGTCGGCCATATTGGCCCATTTGAGCAGACGGCCCTCGTCCAGACCCGTTTCAGCGGCGAGCGCCTTGCGGCCCTTCTTGTCGGCGCAGGCCTTGAGCAACGCTCTCGTGGTGGTGATCCCCGCAGCGCGCAATTTCGCGCCGTAGCTTTCGCCGATACCCTCGATATGCTCGACCTTCTGCGACATATTCCACTCCTGAGTGAGCAAGCGGACATGAACCGGTCGATGCGGACATCCTGTTTCTGCCAGCCTTCCCGATTCGGATCGCTTCCGTTCTGCGGGCTAAGCGACGGCTATGCAAGCCAATTATGCAACCATTGCGCGTATAATGCGACGCAAATTGCCCGGCAAGAGACAGTCAGAAGGTGAAAAAACGGCGCCACCAGGATTTTTGCGCGAGCTTTCCACCGACCCCTTCCGCCTGCTCCGGCATCCGGAGACTCTCCGGCTCGAGCGCGCGCATCTGTGGCAAACGGCGCAGAAGAGGCGGTTCCGGAGCCTTTTCCAGCAATTCGGAAACCGCTGCTTCCAGCACCATGATATCGGCATGGGCGGCGCTCTCCGGCGCGAAGTGACCGATCCAGCGGCGCGCCTCGAAGGCATCCGCCAGCGCCGCGCGTTCGCGGACCGGCGGGCCTATGCGCTCGTGCAGACGCGCCATGCGCGAGGGCAGACGGTCGCGGTGCAGGGTGAGCTGATCCACCCGCGTCGGCACCAGCATGACCTGCGGCATCGCATCGAGCCGCTCCTCGCGGGTCGTGCGTACATGCCTGAGAACCCTCTCTGTTCCGTCGATATCGACCGCGGAAGGTGTTACCGGGATGAGGATGACATGCGACAGCAGGAAGGCGGAAGCCACCGCCGGCGTGACCACTGCGGGCAGGTCCACGAGAATGACGTCGTATTCCTCCACCAGCCGGCCGGCCTTGAGCATCCAGCCTTCCACCGAGCTGATCTTCTCGACCGGCATCCGCTCGGCGGCGACGTCACATTCACCCCTGGCAAGCCATTTGTAGCTCGTCGCCTGAGGGTCACAATCGACCACACAGACGGAACGGCCGCCGGTGGCGAGCGCGCAGGCCAGATTGACCGTGATCGTGCTCTTGCCCGTGCCGCCCTTGAGATTGCCGACGGTCACAATTCGGCCGATCGTCCTGTCCGCCCAGAAAGCGGACACGGCTCGCTTCGGCGCAGCGCCCGCCAGTGATGAGGCCGCCAATGATGAGGCCAAAGTCTTCCTCCCGATGCCCGCTGAGGCGGGTATAGCGCGCATGATGGCGAACGAAAGCCCTCTTGTGCACGAGCGGGTTGATTTCTGTTTCCCGCTGTGGACCGGCGATCACGAATGCCGTGCCTTCGACATGATGACGCCGGCCATTCCACCCACGGGCGACGTTATATGAATGAAGGAGACATCCGTTCACTCCCGCGAATGGAAAAGCATACATCGGTAGGATGAAAAGAAACGACAATCCGGCTTGGCGACCATGCCCCGGCTGGGCTATAGACCGCTGGTCGCGCGCGTAGCTCAGCTGGATAGAGCGCATGCCTCCGGAGCATGAGGTCGCAGGTTCGAGTCCTGCCGTGCGCACCATCCTTTTCCTTTCCGCCCCTCCTTGCTTTCCACTCGCTCCGGCTTGCTACCCTCGCCCGTGTTGCTACCCTGACATGCGAGCCGTGAAGACATGAAAGAGGGAGTGCGGGAAATGGCCCGACAGGTCGTGCATCAGGACGGGCGACATGCGGTCGCGCTCGGCGAATTGCGGGAATTGCTGGGCGATCGGCTGAGCGAGGCCATGTCCGTGCGCGATCATCACGGCCATGGCGAGGGGCATCACGGCCACAGTCCGCCGCCCGATGCCGTCGCCTTCGCGCAGTCGACCGACGAGGTTTCGGCGATCATGCGGATCTGTCACCGGCACGACATGCCGGTCATTCCGTTCGGCACCGGCACATCGCTGGAAGGACATGTGGAAGCCCTGTTCGGCGGCCTGTCCCTCGACGTTTCCGGCATGAACCGTGTCGTCGAGGTATCGCCCGGGGATCTCGACTGCCTCGTCGAGGCCGGCGTCACCCGCAAGCAACTCAACAGCGACCTGCGTGACCTGGGTCTCTTCTTCCCGGTCGATCCCGGCGCGGATGCGAGTATCGGCGGCATGGCCGCGACCCGTGCATCGGGGACCAACGCGGTTCGCTACGGAACCATGCGCGAGAGCGTGCTCGGCCTGACCGTGGTGCTCGCCGACGGACGGATCATCAGGACGGGCGGTCGCGCGCGGAAATCCTCCGCAGGCTACGATCTCACCCGCCTCTTCATCGGCTCTGAGGGTACGCTCGGCATCATCACCGAGATTCGCCTGCGACTGTTCGGCATTCCCGAGGAAATCTCCAGCGCCGTCTGCGCCTTCCCGAGCATCGAGGCCGCAGTCGACACCGTCATCGAGACCATCCAGATCGGCATTCCCGTCGCCCGCATCGAACTGCTCGACCCGATCCAGATGCGGGCCTGCATCGAATATTCGAAGCTTCAGGACATGGAGGAAGTTCCCACCCTGTTCTACGAGTTCCATGGCAGTGCCGCCGGCGTGCGCGAGCAGTCCGGCGCGGCCCAGGAGATTGCCGAGAGCTTCGGCGGCAAGAGCTTTCGCTGGACGACACGGCCCGAGGACCGCAACCGCCTCTGGCAGGCCCGGCACGACGCCTATTTCGCCGCCCTTTCCATGCGCAAGGGCTGCCTGTCATGGCCCACGGATGTCTGTGTGCCGATATCGAGGCTCGCCGAGTGCATCCGTGAGACCCATGCCGATATCGCCGAAAGCGGTCTTCTCGCCCCGATCGTCGGCCATGTCGGCGACGGGAACTTCCACGTTCAGTACCTGCTCGATCCGAACGACCCGGCGGAACTGGAAAAGGCGCAGTTCCTCAACAAGCGGATGGTGCGTCGCGCCCTTGCCATGGGCGGCACATGCACCGGCGAGCACGGCATCGGGTTCGGCAAGATCGGGAGCCTCGCCGAGGAACATGGCGAAGGGCTCTCCGTGATGGCCGCGATCAAGGACGCGCTCGACCCGACCGGCATCATGAACCCCGGCAAGATCATCGCAAGGAAACGGTAACGGGCGAGTAGCAGGGTGCTGAAAAAGGCCTGACTTTCGTCGCGACGGGGATCCGGCGAACCGAATCTCTCTGCATCCGGCGCGGAAGTCAGGCGAGGTCGCGAGCGGCTTCATGGAGGATTGCGTGGCGGGCAACGACTTCCTCGATGTCCGCGCCATAGCCGCCGCCGACGACACAGGCCAGCGGCAGCATGCGCTTCAGCACCGCTTCGAGGACGAGGGTTTCGCGCCGCCGCAATCCGTCGTCCGTGAGCGCGAGACGGCCCAGCCTGTCGCGCTCGTGTGGGTCGACGCCGGCATTGTAGAAAACGAGATCCGGCTGCAGCCGGTCGAGCAGTGCCGGCACCAGCCGCCCGACGAGGCCGAGATAGACATCGTCGCCGGTTCCGGGTTCCAGAGCGACATCGAGACTGGAGCGTTGCTTGCGCGCGGGAAAATTGGTCCGGCAGTGGACCGACAGCGTGAAGACACCCGGATCGCCGCCGAGAATGGCGGCGGTGCCGTCGCCCTGATGGACATCGAGATCGA
>JAGREZ010000619.1 GCA_020446285.1 Geminicoccaceae bacterium | reverse complement strand
GCACCGTGCCGAGGGAATTGGCATGGGCCGTGAGATCGACGGCGGCACCATTGACGACCCCGGTGAAGTCGAGGATCGCACTGTTGTCGCTGACGCTGACGGCCGTCCCGTTGATCGAGGCGGCGGTGATGACATCGGCGATGGTTGCGCCGTCGGCGAGATTCGTCGCACCGGAGACATCGACGGTGAGCGCACCGGATGCGGCGATGTCGGCAACGCCGCTCACCGCAAGCGTACCGTGATTGCTGGTCGAGGCGACATCGAGCGTGAGACCGCCGCCGGCAGCCTGGGTGTAGTCGCCGGTGATGCTGATGGTTCCGCCGCCGATATCGACCGTTCCGGCATTGGTCACACCGGATGTGGCGGTCACGTCATGGCCGAGCGTGAGACTGCCGCCGCTCGCAACGCCGAACGTGTCGACATTGAACGTGCCCTCGCTGGTGAACGTGCCCTGGACATCGACGATCGATCCGGCAGCACCGCTCACATCGCCAATCACACGCGCAGTCGTGCCGGTCAGGTTGAGCGTCGCCGGACCGAGGGCCGCATCACCGTCGAGCGTGCCCGCATTGTCGATGGTGAGGGCTACCGCCGGATTCACCGCCGAGATGGCGTAATCGATACCGGCGATCACGCCCGTTACCTGATTTTCGATTCGCGCCAGCGTGCCGTTATCGATGCCGATACCGGTCGTTCCGCGAATTGTACCGCTGTTGACGACATCTCCGAGAATTTGTCCGGTACCGCTGACAAATATGCCGCGGTTGGCCATTCCGTCGATCGTTCCGGAATTGACCAGATCGTTCGTGATCTGACCATTGCTATACACTGCGACGACGCCGTTTGACGGGGTGTTCGAGGTCAGACGCATCGTGCCTCGATTGTCGATGAAATCGATTCGGCTGCCGGAGTTGGTAATATGCAGGACGTCGTCGCCCCCGCTTTCCATCAGGGCGCCTTCCTCATTGATCAATCCACCGTCCATCTTGCCGCCGCCGCCCATTCTGACAACACTTCCAACGGGGCTTGTCAGGATGCCGCGATTGATGACGGGTCCGGTTATCGTATTTCCGGCGAGATGCAGGGTATTGGTTGAATGGATCTCACCTTCGTTGACGATGGATCCGTTGATGGTGGAATTGGCCTGCCAGATTCGGATACCGGCCGATTCGGCGTTGATCGTGCCGGTATTGGTGATGGTTCCGCTCTGCGCGCCGTTCTCCAGAACCACGCCGATCGATGCATCGATCGTGCCGTCGTTGCTGATCTGGTTCGTAACGGTGGCGCCGTTGATCGATATTCCGCGGTCCGTGGCATCGGAACCGCTCGTGATCGTGCCGCCATTGGTGATCGCGTCGAGAGATGTTCCCGTGGTGAGGGATATACCGTGATCGGTGGCGGTGATGCTGCCTTCATTGTCGATGGTACCGGCGGCACCGGTCACGCGGACCGCCGAGCTGGCGGGCGTGTCGTCGTTCAGGCTGCCATTGGCGTCGATGACCACGCTCTCGCCGGCGCCGAGATCGCAGAAATCACCCGTACCACCGGCCGACGACAGGGTCGTGGACGGCGGCGCGCAGAGATCCGCTGCGGCAGCGGTGCCATAGGGAGCGATGGCAGCCAGCGCCAGTGCGGTCGCCGCGCTCGCCAGAAAACGCCTGTGACAGGACGGACAGGATCGCAATGTCGCCATGGAATGACCGGACCTTTCAAAATCATCGCGGGAGAAACAAAATATGAGGTTGTATATCATTATTATTAATTCATCTTCAAATAAATTAATCTGTTGATTTCAAGAAGTTCTCTATATGTTGACTATTATTTACACACTATTTCATGGATTGAAGGCACTACTTCAAAAAAAAACAACGGCATCGGCAGATGTGTGCCGATGCCGTTAAGATGCGAATTCGGATCAGGAGAGAGTGACCGGCCCTGACGGGGCCGGTCGCAGGCTCAGATGAGCGTCATCAACGCCACACCGAGCATGTTCGAAGCCTTGCCCAATGAATCTCTCGCTCCCGCTTGCGCTGTCAGAACATGTAGCGGAGCCTGAGT
>JAGREZ010000588.1 GCA_020446285.1 Geminicoccaceae bacterium | reverse complement strand
AGCTTGGCGAATTCGATCTGATCGCGAAAATCATCGAAATTGTAGAAAGGAGCCACATCGCGCAGCGCGGTTCCCTTGATGACCGGGCCGAGCTGAACCGTGACATCGGCCGCGCCGTCGCCGTCGGTATCGACCCCGGCGACACGCGCGCGTGTGTCGAGCTTCGAGGAGACGACCGTTCCCTCGCCCTGAACGGGAAAATTCCACGCCGCACCGGCACCGGATCCTTTCGTTCCATGTGCCGCCCCGGCTTCATCGAGGCCGGCGGCAAGGGCCTGCCGCAACGAGGCCACGGTCTGCGCGTTCGCGGCAATGTACGGAGCAAGCTGGCTGTCGAAACTGTCCGCAAGGCGCTGCTCGATCCGGGCATCATCGCCACTGGCATCGGCGGCGATGGCCTTCTCGCCTTCGGGCTTGTTCTTGACGATCTTGCAGCCGGCAGCGGCGAATGCCACGACCGCGCATGCGAGTGCGATGGAAATCCGGGTCATGATCCTGTCCGTGCAGGGACCGTCCGGCACACCACGCCACACTACACTACGGAGCGGGGCGGGCCGGACGGTCGTCGAAGGCCGGTCGCCCTACTTCAGCGCGAAGGTCTCGAGATTGCCGGCATTGTCCATGTTGATCAGCTCGCAATCCATGAGCTGCTTCTCGTCGAGACCGGTCGATCCGTTCTTCAGATACTGATCGGCCTGTTCGACCGCCATCTGCGCCTGCGCGTAGGCGGGCTGCAGCACGGTCGCCTTGATGCCGCCGGCGAGGATCGAGTCACGAACATCGTTCGAGCCGTCGAAACCGACGACGATGACATCGGTGCGGCCCGCCGCCTCGAGCGCGGCCCAGGCGCCCATGGCCATGGTATCGTTGCCGGAAATCACGCCCTTGATGCCGGGATTGGCCTGAAGCATCGATTCCATCACCGAATAGGCTTCGGTCTGCGACCAGTTCGCGGTCTGGCGGGCCACCATCTCGAGATCGGGATACTGGTCGATCACGTCATGATAGCCCTGACTGCGGATGCCCGCATTGGTATCGGACTCCTTGCCGACCAGTTCGGCATACTGGCCCTCCTCGCCCATCAGCGCGACGAATTCCTCGGCACCGAGCTGCGCGCCCTGATAGTTGTTCGACACGATCTGCGAGACGGCGACACCGGTCTCGGTGATTTCACGGTCGATCAGGAAGGACGGAATGCCCGCATCCTTCGCCTTCTGCACGGCAGAGACCGACGCATCAGCACCCGCATTGTCCAGCACGATCGCCACGACGCCGGCGGCGATGGCGCTGTCGAACAGTTCGGACTGCTTGTTGGCGTCATCGTCATGCACCAGGACCATCGTTTCATAACCGAGCTCTTCGGCCTTCGCCGCGGCACCGTCGGACTCCGCCTTGAAGAACGGATTGTCGTGGCTCGGCGTGATGATCGCGATGGTATCGGCACTGGCAGCGGCAGCGGAGAAACCGACGAAGGACACGGCAGCGGCGGCCATGAGAAGACGGCGGTTGAGATTCATTCGATATTCCTCCCATCATTTTCGCGCGCCATGGCGGCGCACTTCCCTCGACGTCGATCCTCTACCGATCATCGCGATTGTCAACGCTTTTGTTTTCGATTTCTTTTGCTTTCTCGAAGTTCCATCTACCTGCCGCAAGAGTCAACCATCGGGAAAGCATGAAAAAACCCGATATACAATGCAGACATGCCGCTCCTCTTCTTCACACGAATCGATAAGACTTGCTACAAATCTCCATATTCGCTATCAATCGATAAAATTCGAAAGCAAGCGAAGACCCGCCCAGGCAGCGGGTCTCGCCAGGGAGGACAGGATGATCAGGACAGTGAACCGTCGCATGTCGCTTGGCGTGGTGATCGCGAGCCGTGCCTTCTTCAGCCCCGCACCCTGCAGGCAGGCGCGGGACGAAGTTCTGGCGCAACTCGAACGGCTCGGCATCGATGCCGTCACCCTGCCGTTCGATGCGACCGACAATGGCGCGGTGCAGTCCATTGCGGATGCAAAGCTCTACGCCGAACATTTCGCGAAAAACCGCGATCACATCGATGGACTGGTGATCTGCCTGCCGAATTTCGGCGACGAGATCGCGATTGCCGAACTGGTGAACCGGGCGAGGCTGGATGTGCCGATCCTGCTGCAGGCGTCGAACGACGAACTCGACAAGGTCGACGTCCACAACCGCCGCGATGCCTTCTGCGGCAAGATCTCGGTCGCCAACAATTTCTGGCAGTATGGCGTACCGTTCAGCGAGACGTCGGGCCATACCATGGATATCGCGTCCGACGCCTTCGCCGCCGATCTCGATCGTTTCGCGCGGGTCTGTCGCATCTTGCGTGGGTTGCGGAGCGCGCGGATCGGCGCCA
>JAGREZ010000097.1 GCA_020446285.1 Geminicoccaceae bacterium | reverse complement strand
GCTTGCCCATCCGCCGGTCTCCTAGTGCACCGGCGCATTCACTCCGTTCATTCGCCAATACACTAGCTCCTTGTTTTTGCATCAATTTGTCCAGACAGATCCGTACGATCTGTCTGGATCGATGCACTAGCCGGGTCCGGGCCCGGACCCGATCAGAAACCGTAGCCGACCCGGACGCCGCCGCCGAGTTCCGTGTCGGCATCGGCGTCGTGATTCGGCTCGAACCGCGCGAAGGCACCGACGGAAACATTCATGTGATGTTCGTCGAAGGCCCTGCGATAGACCATCTGCAGGCTGCGCTCGCGACCGTCGGGCGAGATGTCGACCTTGCCGCGCTCGCGCAGGACCGCGCCATCCGCGCTCTCGCCGACCGGCACATCGAGGCTCATCGCCGCATCCTCCGGACGCAGCGGTTGCGAAAGACTGAAGGCAAGCTGGTCGTCGCCGGCAAGCTCGCGCAGGGCGAGGCCGACGGCGAAGGCGTCACTGCGGCCGATATCGAGGCCACGCACCAGCCCCGGCCGGCCGGCATCACTGTCGGTCCAGCCACTGGTGAAACTGCCGAAGAGGGCAAGATCGTCGTCGAGTTGCGCCGAGGCGAGAAAGCTGAAGAAGCTCGTGCGCGCCTGCGTGGCGCCCGCCGCACCGCTGACCTGCGTTCCGAGGGCCGTGTCGTCCTCGTCGAGCACGCCCGCTGTGGAACTCAGCCTGAACATGTCGCCGAACGCCCGGCTGAGGGTCACGCTGCCAAGCCTGCCCTCGCCACCCTCCGTTCCGGTGTCGCCCCGACCGACCGTGAACTCGAGGCGCGTCGCATCGTCGAGGGCGGTATCGAGGCGAAGCGTCTCGTCCATCGAGACCATCTCGCCATAGGGCGACAGGGCGCGGTCGAGCACCGCGACATCGCCGCCGGCAAGCGCGCGCAGCTCGTCACCATGTCCCGTGCCGGCACCCGCACCACGTCCGACCGAAAGGCGGGTATCGTCTCCGAGCGCGAAACCGATCCGGTAGCGTTCGATCGCCCCGTCATCATCCAGTTCGTCGAAACGGTGCGACAATCCTTCCGCAGCCCTTGCAGGATCGTGACTGAATGTCAGGCTGTGCCCGCTTTCGGTCACGAACTCGCCCGTCTCGAGCGTGGGGGCAAACAGGAACGGCTCGAGCCTTGCATCGCCATCGGCGAGCCGCACCGAATGACCGATATCGGCCCTGAAGGGAAAGAGCTGGCTGTCATGCACCAGCACCTCGCCGAGCCCGGCCGCGAGCGCCTGACCGTCGGCCCATGCCGGCAGCCTCACCGACGTTCCGGCGAGCGCCGCCGAACTCTCGCCCGGACGTGCACCGAGCGCGACCGAGGTGAACCCCACCGGATTGAGCGCCCGCTGCATGTTGAGGCGACCGCGGCCATAGACGACATCGATTCCGGGCGCACCGAGATCGTCGGCCGTGCTCAGCATGCGCTCGACGATCTGCTGCGGCGTCCGCTCGGGAAAGGCCGCGAGCAGAACCGCCGCACCGCCTGCGACATAGGGAGCGGCAAAGGATGTGCCGGAATAGGTCGTGTATTTCTTGCCGTTCGATGTCGAGCGGATATCCTCGCCCGGAGCGAAGAGGCAATATCTGCGGACGGTACCGCAACTCGTGCTGAAATCGGCCTTGGCCTCGCCGGTGGGATCGAGTGCGCCCACGGCGATGGCATATCCGGCGATACCGGATTTGTTGGCGTAGATTGCCGGGGCGGATAGCGGCGAGAGCGCATCCTCATTGCCGAGAGCCGCCGTCATGATCTTGTTGCGGCCGGCGGCACGGACCATCGCGTCCCTGATCTGGTCCTCGAAATCCGGGGTAGTGAAGCTCATGTTGATGACATCGGACTCGCCCTCGGGCAGCGATCCGAGCTTCGTGCCATCCCAGAGCCTGTAGGTCTTGTCGACCCCGGCGGCGGAAGCGATGGCGGATGCGATCACCGCGTCATCGTCGATTTCGTAGATGCCCTGTTCGTAATCCTCCGGCGAGATACGGAAATTGACGATGCCGGCATTGTAGGCGACGCCATGCACGCCCTTGTCGTTCTTGCGGGCGGCGGCGACACCGGCAACGCCCGTTCCGTGCGGCCCCGGGTCGCGGGTCGGCAGGCCGAAGCGGGCGAACGCATCGACGATGTCGAGATCGGGATGCGGCGTGACACCGGTGTCGACGATGGCGATCCGCACCCCTTCCCCACCAGCCTTGCCGGTTGCCCGGATGGCATAGCCGGCGGCAAGGCTGACCGCGTCATGCCCGCCCATCGACCGGTATTCCTGCGTGCGGAATTCCTCGGCATTCACCTGCGGCTGCGTGACATCGCCGGCACCGCCGCCATTTCCTCCTCCACCACAACCTGCAAGCCACGCGGCAGTCGCAAGGAGGGTGAGGTGAAGCCGAGCCGACATGCAATGTCCTCCGCAACTGACGGTTTTTTTGTCAAAGAAAATTCGACGGCAGATCCTTCGTCGCCGAAGCTACATGATTAACCCTTTCTGGCAAGCGGCAACGTTCCCGAGTGAGGGCACGCAAGGGCGCGTCGATGGCTTCCCCATCGACGCGAATCCTGTTAGAAGGCGCCGTCCTTTCCACCGGAAATCGAATTCAGCGCCGGGGTGCTGCATGGCTGCCTACCAGTACATCTATGTAATGAAGCGATTGTCCAAGATCTTTCCCGGCGGGAAGAAGATCCTGCAGGACGTGACGCTCGCCTTTCTTCCCGGCGCCAAGATCGGCGTGCTCGGTGTCAATGGCGCGGGCAAGTCGACGGTTCTGCGCATCATGGCCGGTCAGGATCAGGATTTTACCGGCGAGGCCTGGGCAGCCGACGGGGTCAAGGTCGGTTATCTGGAACAGGAACCTCATCTCGACCCGGACAAGGACGTGCTCGGCAATGTCATGGACGGTGTCGCCGAAACAAGGGAGCTGCTCGACCGCTTCAACGAGGTGAGCAACAGGTTTGCCGAGCCGGATGCCGATTTCGACGCGCTCATGGCCGAACAGGCCGACCTGCAGGAGAAGATCGACGCCTGCAATGGCTGGGAAATCGAGCGGACGCTGAACATCGCCATGGACGCGCTGCGTTGCCCGCCGGGCGATGCCGATGTGAGCAAGCTTTCCGGCGGTGAGCGTCGCCGCGTCGCCCTTTGCCGCCTGCTGCTCTCGCAGCCCGACATGCTGCTGCTCGACGAGCCGACCAATCATCTCGATGCCGAAAGCGTCGCCTGGCTCGAACGCTTCCTGCACGACTACAAGGGTACGGTCGTGGCCGTCACCCATGACCGCTACTTCCTCGACAATGTCGCCGGCTGGATCCTCGAGCTCGATCGCGGCCGCGGCATTCCCTATGAGGGCAACTATTCCGGCTGGCTCGAACAGAAGCGCAAGCGCATGGCCCAGGAAGAGCGCGAGGAGCAGGCCCGCCAGCGCACGCTCGCCCGCGAGGCCGAGTGGATCTCGCAGAGCCCGCGCGCCCGTCAGGCCAAGCAGAAGGCCCGCGTCACGGCCTACGAGGAGCTGTTGCGCACAGCCACCGATACCGCCCCCGGCACCGCTCAGATCATGATTCCGGCCGGTCCGAGGCTTGGCGGCAATGTCGTCGATTTCGGGAGTGTCACCAAGGGCTTCGGTGAGAAACTTCTCATCGAGGATCTTTCATTCCGTCTGCCGCCCGGCGGTATCGTCGGCGTGATCGGTGCGAATGGTGCGGGCAAGACCACGCTCTTTCGCATGATCACCGGGGAAGAGAAGCCGGATTCGGGTGATGTGAAGATCGGCGATACGGTGCAGCTCGGCTATGTCGACCAGAGCCGCGATTCGCTCGATGCCGGCAAGAGCGTATTCGAGGAAATCTCCGGCGGTACCGATCATCTCGAATTCGGCAAGCATGTGCTCAATTCGCGGGCCTATGTCGCCGCCTTCAACTTCAAGGGTTCGGACCAGCAGAAGAAGGTGGGCGTGCTCTCCGGCGGCGAGCGCAACCGCGTGCATCTGGCCAAACTGCTGCGCTCGGGCGCCAACCTGCTGCTGCTCGATGAGCCGACCAACGATCTCGATGTCGACACGCTGCGGGCGCTGGAAGATGCGCTGCTCGATTTCGCGGGCTGCGCCATCGTGATCTCGCATGATCGCTGGTTCCTCGACCGNNGACCGCATCGCCACGCACATCCTCGCCTTCGAGGGTGACAGCCATGTCGAGTGGTTCGAGGGCAATTTCCAGGATTACGAGGAAGACAAGAAGCGTCGCCTCGGCGCGCAGGCGGTGGAACCGCACAGGATCAGGTACAAGCCTCTCAAGGTGGCCTGAACAGGGAAGGATCGGGCGAGGCCGGCAAGAGGGAGGTCATCGGACCGACGCCATGCATCATGCCGACCTTCTCCTCGCCACCACGATCCTCCTTGCCGCGAGCATCGCCAGCATCGTCGTCTTCCGCCGCGCCGGATTCGGTTCGGTACTGGGTCTTCTCGCGACCGGAATTCTCGTCGGCCCTTCCGGCCTCGCCGTTACCCGTGATGTCGAGACTTTCCGCTCGGTCACCGAACTCGGTGTCGTGCTGCTGCTCTTCATCATCGGCCTCGAGATGGAACCGAAGCGGCTTTGGGGAATGCGCCGGGCGGTGTTCGGCATGGGCCTTGCCCAGGTGGCACTCACCGGCCTCGTGCTCTGGGCCGGCGCGATGCTGCTGGGGAATGCCTTCGAACCGGCGCTCATTCTGGGCATGGGCCTCGCCCTTTCCTCCACCGCCTTCGTCATCCAGCTGCTCGAGGAGCGCGGTGAGCTCGTGACCAGGCATGGCGAGGCCGCCTTCGGGATCCTGCTTTTCCAGGACCTTATGGTCGTCCCGCTGCTCATGCTGGTGAGCATCCTCGCCGCCGACGGCGGCAGCGAGAGCGGAATCGGCTCGATGGGCACCCAGGCGGCGCTCGGCATCGGCATGATCGCGCTTGTCGTCATCGTCGGACGTTTCGTCCTTCCGGCGGCGCTCGCCTACGCCGCCCGCCATCGCCACGCCGAGGCGTTCACCGGTCTTGCCATGCTTGCGGTGGCACTCTCGGCGCTGCTCATGGAACTGGCGGGCCTTTCCATGGCGCTGGGCGCGTTCCTGATGGGCATCCTGCTGTCGCGCTCGCGCTATCATCATCAACTCGAAGCCGATATTGCGCCGTTCAAGGGCATCCTGCTGTCACTCTTCTTCATCTCGGTGGGCATGTCGGTCGATCTCGGCGTGCTCGGCGACAATCTCCTTCTCATCGCGGTTGTCGTGCTCGCCATCATCGCAGCGAAGTTCGTCTGCCTGCTGGCCGTGGCGAGATTGTTCGCGTTCGACATGGCAAGCTCGATACGCATCGCCGGCCTTCTGTCGCAGAGCGGCGAGTTCGGTTTCGTCCTGTTCGGCGCCGCGCATGTTTTCGGCCTGCTCGATACCGGCCTGTTCGTCGAGGCGATCCTCGTGATTTCCGCGAGCATGGCCTTCACACCGCTGCTCACCCGCTTCATCGACCGGCAGCTCGCGGGCCTGCGGGCTGCGGGCGCGGACGATCCCGTACCATCGACGCTCCGGCGCCATGTCGTCCTTTGCGGCTACGGGCGGGCCGGTCGCGCGGTAGGCACCATGCTGGAGACCGCGGGTCACCAATTCGTCGCTATAGATTACGACCCCGCACGGGTCGAACGAGCCCAGGCGATGGGTACGCATGTCATGTATGGCAATGCCGCCGACCGGCAACTGCTCGAAAAGGCCGGCATCGGACGGGCGCAGGCGGTTGTCGTGACTCTTGACAGACCCGACGCCATGCACCGCGTGGTTTCCGCCATTCGCAATTTCTATCCGGAGATCCGCCTGATCGCCCGTGCGGCCGATCTTCTCAGCCGTGAGCGCATGCTGGTGGACGGGGTGACGCATGTTGTCCCGGAAACCGTCGAGATGAGCATAGCGCTCGGCGAGGCGACACTGCGCCTCGTCGGAACGGAAGACGGACGGATTGCCGAAATCGCCGGTCTCCTGCGCGCCGATGACTATGCCTCCTTGAGGTTTCTGGAACACCGGCCGGGCTGAACGCACCGGCTTTTTCAACCAAACGCGTGACGCGACCATCAAGCCGGAACGATCACCCTCCCCTCTAACATGCTTAACAGGCAGCATATTCCCGTATCCAGGCAGGCAAGTGTTGTCCCCCTGTGATTGAGCCATGTGCCAGTGACGCGATAGTTTACACAACGGCAATCACGAAAGACGCGTGGCGCGGGAATGGTCGCAGGGCAGGCCGAATGCCTTCGGCCGATCCGTGCCGCGCCCACATGGGGAAGAAACCGGAATGGCTGGATTGCGCAGGTTTGTCGGCTTCTGGGTCGCGGTCATCGCCGTTGCCGTCTTTCTGGTCGTCGCGGTCGAATACTGGCGGGCATCGAGGACGGACACGGACCGCAGCCGTCCTGTATCGAACGAGATCCGCGGTTCGATCCTCCAGGCGAACGCCTTTTCCGGCGCGGCTGCAGGAACCCGCATTGCGGCGAACGACGGCGGGATGGGAGCAAGCGCCGATCTCGTCGCCGTTGCCGGTGCCCTCGAACAGGCAAACGAGCGCGTGCGCCTGCTCGGCGAGGAACGTGACGCCCTGCTGCTCGAACGGGACCAGCTCACGCGGACCCGGGGCGACCTGTCGCGCCGGCTGGATGATGCCTCGCGCGAAATCGCCGCGCTCGAGGAAAAAGTCGCCGGTCTCGATGACCGTGTCGTTCGCGGCGGTGACGAGACCGACCGCCTGGAGCTGTCGCTGGACGCTCTCGAAACACGCCTCGATACGGTAACGGCCGAGCGTGACAGCCTGCGCCGGCAGCTTGCCGAAACGAGCCAGCGGCTGGCCGAACTGCAGGCGGTCACAACGGATGTGGAGCCTGCGGCCGGCAACGCCAACACCAACACCAACGCCGGCAACGCCAACGCCAACGCCAACGCCAACGCCAACGCCAACGCCAACGCCAACGCCAACGCCAACGCTGCGAACAGGAATGCCGAAAACCCGCAAGCCGCCAATCTCCGCAGACCACAGGCAGGAGCGACGCAACCGGCGGCAAGCCTCCCGCCGCTGACGATCGTCCGTCCGGCGCCGGATGCGACCGTGAATGACGGTATCAGCGCCTACGAGGCCGGCGACTATGCGAGGGCGCGGGACATCTGGCGTGAGCTTGCCGAGGCGGGTTCACCCCGCGCCCAGTTTCATCTGGGCTCGCTGCTGTATGAGGGTCGCGTCGGCCAGCCCGATCTCGTGCAGGCCTATCGCTGGCTGAGCCGGTCGGTGGAACGCGGCTTCGGTCCGGCGCTGTCGATGCGCGACCGCGTTCGTTCCTCGATGAGCCGCGAACAGCTCGGCGAGGCTGAAGGCCCGCTCGGCTGAATCTTGAGAACAGGGGCATGACGAACGGCGTGGATGACGCGGCAGGTCGCACTCGCGAAGATCCTGTCGCAACCGAACGGTCAGGCCGCGCGCAAAGCGGCTAGTGGATCGAACCTGACATTTGAATTCCGCAGCCGACGAAGCAATGGAGCGGTTATCACATTCAAATGTCGGGATCATTTGATCCGCCACAAGGAATCGCCAGTGGCACGTTCTGTTGGAAACGTACCACCAGCGAGCCATCCCAGTTGCCAACTCGCCTCGGGGAAGTCGTGTCATGCCCTTGAGTGTCTTCGACCTGTTCAAGATCGGCATCGGGCCGTCGAGCTCGCACACCGTCGGGCCGATGTGGGCAGCCAACCGCTTTCTCCTCTCGCTCGACAGTCGCGGCCTCATCGAAAAGACCGTGCGCGTGCGCACCCTGCTCTATGGCTCGCTGGCGCTCACCGGCCTCGGCCATGCCACCGACAAGGCGGTGATACTCGGTCTCGCCGGCGAAGTACCCGACAGGATCGATGCCGATGCCGCGGACGCACGCCTCGCCGCCATCCGCACCTCGCGTCGCATCGACCTTTCCGGTCGTCATGGCATCGACTTCGACGAGGCACGCGACCTGCAGTTCCGCACCGAACAGACCATGACCCAGCATCCCAACGGCATGCGTTTCATTGCCTACGATGCCGAACGCGAGCGCATCCTCGAGGAAGTCTATTTCTCGGTTGGCGGCGGTTTCGTCATGTCGGAGGAAGAGGCCGCCGCCGAAAGCGGTGTCGACGATGGCAACATAGCCCTGCCGCACCCCTTCTCCTCGGCAACCGAACTCCTCACCACCTGCGCCGCGGAGAAGATCAGCATCGCCGAACTGGTACGCCGCAACGAACTCGCCATGCGCAGCCCCGGGGAACTCGACCAGGGTCTGGCCGATCTCTGGTCGGTCATGGAAGGCTGCATCGAACGCGGCTGCCGTGAAACCGGCCTTCTTCCCGGCGCATTGAAGGTCAGGCGACGGGCGAAACGCATGCATGACGAGCTCTGCTCGCGCCCCGAAGCCGCGCTGCGCGACACGCTCACCGTGCTCGACTGGGTCAATCTCTATGCCCTTGCCGTCAACGAGGAAAACGCCGCGGGCGGGCGTGTGGTCACCGCCCCCACCAACGGTGCGGCCGGTGTCATCCCCGCCATCCTCGCCTATTATATGCGCTTCGTCCCCGGCGCCAGCGAAGACGGTCGCAACCGCTTCCTGCTGACCGCCGCCGCCATCGGCATGCTCTACAAGCAGAACGCCTCCATCTCCGCTGCCGAAGTCGGCTGTCAGGGAGAGGTCGGCGTGGCTTGCTCGATGGCCGCCGGTGCGTTATGCGCTGTCCTCGGCGGCACCAACGAGCAAGTGGAAAACGCGGCCGAAATCGGCATGGAGCACAATCTCGGGCTCACATGCGATCCCATCGGCGGCCTCGTGCAGATTCCCTGCATCGAGCGTAACACCATGGGTGCGATCAAGGCCATCAACGCGGCGCGCCTGGCGCTTCGCGGTGACGGCACGCATTTCGTCAGTCTCGATTCCGTCATCGATACCATGCGCGAAACGGGCCGGGACATGTCGCACAAATACAAGGAGACCTCGCTGGGTGGTCTCGCTGTCAACATCGTCGAATGCTGATTTCGGAGTGACACGGATGTCGAGCGGTTTCTTCACCTCCTCCCTTGCCGATGCCGATCCTGCAATCGCCGCCTCGGTCGGCGACGAGCTCGGTCGCCAGAAGGACCAGATCGAGCTGATCGCCTCGGAGAACATCGTCAGCAGGGCCGTCCTCGAAGCACAGGGCTCCGTGCTCACCAACAAATATGCGGAGGGCTATCCCCACCGCCGCTATTACGGCGGCTGCGAATATGTCGATGTCGCCGAGCAGATTGCCATCGACCGGGCAAGGGAACTGTTCGCCTGCGAATATGCCAACGTCCAGCCGCATTCGGGCGCGCAGGCCAACGGTGCCGTCATGCTGGCGCTGACAAGGCCCCACGATACCATCCTCGGCATGGATCTCGCCGCCGGCGGCCACCTCACCCACGGTGCACGCCCCGCACTTTCCGGCAAATGGTTCAACGCCGTGCACTATGGCGTCCGCCAGCAGGACGGCCTCATCGACATGGACAATGTCCGCGAACTCGCGAAGGAGAACAGGCCGAAGCTCATCATCGCCGGCGCCTCCGCCTATTCCCGCATCTTCGATTTTCCCGCCTTCCGCAGCATCGCCGATGAGGTCGACGCCCTGCTCATGGTCGACATGGCGCACATTGCCGGCCTCGTCGCCGCCGGCGTCCATCCCTCGCCGTTGCCCTTTGCCGACGTCGTCACCACCACCACCCACAAGACCCTGCGCGG
>JAGREZ010000587.1 GCA_020446285.1 Geminicoccaceae bacterium | reverse complement strand
ATGTGAAGGCGCTCCGGCGTTACGCTGTCCTGCTCGTGGGCGACCCGACGGATGCGGACGATCTCGTCCAGGAAAGCCTCACCCGGGTGCTGGCCCAGGCCCGCAACTGGCGCGAGGTGCGCGAGGTGCGTGCCTATCTCTTTGCGACCCTGCACAATGTTTTCATAGACCACCGGCGCCGGCTCAAGCGAACCGGTCACCCTGTCGATATCGACGAGGTGATGTCGCTGCTGGTCAGCCCGGCATCCCAGCACAAGCGTCTCGAACTCCGGGATCTCGTGCAGGCGATGAGCAAGCTGCCGGAAGAGCAGCGGGAAGTCGTACTCCTCGTTGGGCTTGAAGGAATGAGCTATGCGGAAACCGCAGAAGCTCTGAGCATTCCCATTGGTACCGTCATGTCGAGACTCTCGCGCGGTCGCGAGGCCCTGAGACAGCTGACCGACCGTCGCGGTGTTTCCAAGCTGCGTGTAGTGAAATGAAGAACGACACTCCCGCCTCCGGGAATGGGATCTCCGAAAGTGATCTTCATTCCTTCGTCGATGGCCTGCTCGCCTTCGAGCGGCGTCATGATGTGATCGATCATCTGTCGACACGCCCGGATGTGGCGCGGCGCGTGGACGAGTATCTGCTGCAGACGGGCCGGATCCGCGAGCTCGCGGGCCTGCTCGACTTTGACGACAGCGAGAATTTCTGTCCCGACCTGCAGCGGCGGCTCGTGCAGGAACGTCGCAGGAAGCCGCCGGTCTGGCCGCGCTACATGGCCCTTGCCGCTTCCGTCGCCGTGCTCGTCAGCGCCTCGGTGACCGCCTACAACCTCGTTCCCTCGAGGGGACAGGAGGAGCGGGACGTCGCCAGTGCGGTTGTCGAGAGCGACGCGCGGCTGATCGAGAAGACCATGCTCGTCGAGGGTGCGGACCCGGCAGTCGGAACGCCTGTCGTGGATGTGCAGACCGACGCCAAGGCACTGCCGGCCGAATCGGGCGATTCGCCGGTCGCATGGCTGACCCGGCACATGGTCGACCATGCGTTGCACACGCCGGAACTGGACGAGATCGGACTGCGCTTCATCAGCGGCAAGGTCCTGACCGGCACGTCCGCCCCGTCGATCCAGCTTGTCTATGAAGATGCCGGCCAGAACAAGGTCTTCATCTATGCGGGGCTCCTGCCGGGCGGTGCCATGAAACGGGCGTTCGCGACGGTTCCGGAAGGTCATCTCTCGCTGCACTGGCGGCGCGGGCCCCTTCACTTCGCGCTCATTGCCCCGACCGACAGCCCGCGGCTCGACCAGATCGTGCGGCTGGTGAGTGCCGGTCTTGCCCATGTGCCTGCGGCGCCGCCGGTGGAAACGACCGTCGCCGGTGGCCCCAAGGCTGCGGAAATGAGAAAGGCGGCCCGTCTCGCCGAGGGTGGTGCGCTGGTCATTCCGTTCGACATGATCGTCGGACATGATGTCGTCGTTCCCCTTCGCCGGCCCGATTACGCGTTGCCATTCGGCAAGGAGGCCGTTCCGCAATCGCCGTTGCAGCCGATCAGTACCGAAGCGAACAAGCCCAAGCCTC
>JAGREZ010000586.1 GCA_020446285.1 Geminicoccaceae bacterium | reverse complement strand
GCAATAGAAAATTTGAAAGTTTCACGAGGAAACCCGGATTCACACCTGCCCGGTCCAGGGTCAGCCTGAAGCACCCACAATGACCGCCATCCTCGAATTGGATATTCATTCGCCTTAGGGTTGCTCTGCTGACGTCTCTCAGCGGAAATCTGGGCCATGCGACCAGGCGACCAGGCTGTAGCGTACACCGTCACGCACGGGCCTGACCCGATGATTGTGAAAGGAAGCGAAGGCGACGGCGGTTCCCAACGCCGACGGTGCCACGAAGCGGTGTCCGTCGGCGAGAATTTCGAGCTCGCCGCCACGATATTCCGCTGCATGAGAGAGCTGGACGGAAATCGACAGCTTGCGCCTGCTGCCGATGCCTGTGCGCGCCCGGTCGGAATGCAGGTTGAAACCGCCCTTGCGAACGGCCTCATAGCGCGCGACCTGAAAGCGCTCCTCGAAACCGTCGATCACGAACCCGGTCTCGCGCACCGCCATGGCGAGGAATTCCGCAAGCCGCCGGTCGAGCCATTCCCAGTCAGCGGTTTCAGGCACCCAGGCGATGGTCGAGCGGCGAACCTTGCGGTCGTCACCCGCCCGCGTCCTTGCCTCTTCCGCCTCGCCCTCGAGATCGAGAAGATCGCGAAGCCTCAGACATTCACGCTCGTCGAGCAGTCCGCTTCGAACGAATACCCATGTGGGCGGTGGCGCCTGTCTCGGCGACACGCATGGATCGACAGCCATTGTCCTGACTTTCCCGCACCGGCCGGGAACGAGCGGCCGGCACCGGATTCGTGCCTATACCCCCTTTCCCGCCGACTGCAAGGATCATCGGCCACATGGAAGCGAAGCTGCTCAGTCGGCGCCGTCGGTCCGTTGCAGGCGTGGTCTCGGCACCGTGGCGAGATCGCACCAGAAATCGGCGAGTGCCGAGAAATCCTTGCGTCCCCAGCCCTGCGCGCGGGCGAGTGACATGGTCTCGCGTGCCGCCGCAATCATCGGCAGGGGAATCCTGCCTTGAGCAGCCGCAGTCATGATCAGGCTCAGATCCTTGTGGGCGAGATCGATGGCGAAACCCGGCTCCGTATCGCCGAGAAAGACCTTGTTGGCGAAATTGAGCTTGAGCTGGCCATTGGTGGCCGAGGTGCCGTGAATGACCGAGAGCGTGCGCTCCAGATCCAGCCCGAAACTCTGGGCGAGCGCGAGGCATTCGGCATTCAGCGCTGCCGACGACACGGCAAGGAAGTTGTTGACGAGCTTGGTGCGCGTCCCGCTGCCCGGCCCGCCGCAATGGAGGATCGTCGTCCCCATCGCCTCGAGCACCGGCCGCACGCGATCGAGATCTTCCACGCTTGCGCCCACCATGAACAGGCTCTCGCCGATATCGGCATGGTGGGCGAGCCGGCCGATGGGCGCGTCAACGAAGGCGATCCCGCGTTCCGCCGCCGCCGCCGCGAGCCGGTCGGTCGTTTCGGGCAGGACGGTGGAAAGATCCATGAACAGTGATCCGGGTTTCATCGAATCGAGCATGCCGCCAGGTGCCATCACGACCTTCTCGACCTCGGGCGGCCCCGGCAGCACGGTGATCGCGATCCCCGCATCGCCCGCCGCATCACTGGCACCCTGCGCCTGTCGGCAATGATTGAATTGTGTGAAAGGCTGCATCGCCGCCGGATTGATGTCGAATACGGCAACCTCATGCCCCTTGCGCGCCACATTGAGTGCCATGGGTTGCCCCATGCGCCCCAGCCCGACGAAACCGACTTTCTTCATGGCTTCCTCCCCTTCGTGAACTGCTTCTCATGTCATGCCGAGGCACGACCTGCCGAAAGGTGATACGGTCCCGGCACGCGCGGCGCGAGCGCAAAATGCTCTCCCGCACGCCTCGGCGCCGGGCGATCGTAGTTGCGAAGTTCGTCCGCCGCCGCCATGATCCCTCCCAGCGCCCAATGGGCCTCCCGGAAGCGCGGCCGTTCGTTCGCGAACGGAACATGGCGAGGAGGCATCGTTCGATCGGGGAGGAAAAAACCTCATGGCATCCGTAGACATCCGGAGTGTCGACAAGTTCTTCGGCTCCGTGCAGATCCTGCATGGAGTGTCCATCGATATCACCGACGGCGAGTTTGTCGTTCTCGTGGGCCCTTCGGGCTGCGGCAAGTCCACGCTGTTGCGCATGATTGCAGGTCTTGAGGAGGTCTCGAACGGCGAGATCGGAATCGGCGGACGGGTGGTCAACAATGTACCGCCGAAAGACCGCGATATCGCCATGGTGTTCCAGAACTATGCGCTCTATCCGC
>JAGREZ010000585.1:1360-2770 GCA_020446285.1 Geminicoccaceae bacterium | reverse complement strand
GGGCGAGACGATCGGCATCGACGTGAAGGTGGACGAGACCGGCGGGCTGGTCGCACGGCTTGCGAACATGCCCGAGGCCGGCCCGCTGCATCTGAGCCTCGACGGCGACGGCCCCCTCTCCGCCTGGCGGGCGAGGCTCGATCTCGACATCGGCAATCTGGTAAAGGGCAATGTCGATCTCGATCTTGCCTACAGCCAGACACCGTCGATCGATCTCGTCGCCGAGATCGTGCCGGCCGAGGATACGGTGCCGCCGGAAATCGACGATATCGTCGGTGAACGGCTTCATCTCGCACTGCAGGCGGCCCATCCGGCACCGCAACAGGTCGAACTGAAGACACTTTCGCTCACGAGCCGTGCGCTCACGGTCGACGGATCGGGCAAGGCTTCGCTCGACGACAATATCGTCGAGGGCACGATCACGGCACGGATGGATGATCTAGACCGGCTGAGCGGCATCGCCGGAACACCGCTTGGCGGCGCGCTCCGGCTCACGCTGGACGCGGTCGGAACGTTCGTCGATCCGACGCTTCAGGTGGATGTCGACGGTTCGTCGCTGAGCGGCGCGGATTTTCTCGTGCAGACAGCCGAGGGACGCTTCGATGTGTCCTTTCTCGCTCCCCTCGACGCGGGATTCGAGGGCGTCGACGTCAAGGGCGGGCTGACCGTCGAGGGGATGCAGCAGGGCGGCGAGCCGCTGCGCCCCGAGGATGCGCTCACGCTTGCGGTCAAGGCGCATGTGCCGCTCGAGGGCGAGGCGCGGATCGAACAGCTCGATATCGTCGGCGAGACGGTCGATCTTTCCACCCGTGCCGTTCTCGCCATGCCCTCGCTCGCCGGAACGGCCCGGATCGAGGGCCATGTCGAAAGCCTCGGGGAACTGATGCAGGCGCTCGGACCGATGGCTCCGCCGGAACTGGCGCTCCACGGCTCGCTCGAACTCACCGCCGATGCGACCATCGGCGACGAGGCGAAGGAAATCGAAGCGGATATCCGTCTCACGGGTTCGCAGATCCGGGGCCTGCCGGAAGGGGCCGATCCGCTCCTCGGTTCGTCGCCATCACTCGCGACCAGAGTGACATTCGTGCAGGGCGAGGCCGTCCGTGTCGACGGGCTCAAGCTCGATGCGGCCGCCCTGTCGATGGATGGCGGCGCCAGCCTCGGCCTCGATTCCGGGCAGGCACTCGACGGCGAGGTCAATCTCGCCATTCCGGCACTTGCCGCCTTCAGCGGGATCGCGAAACAGGAGCTGGCGGGACGTGCCGACGCCACGGTCATGCTTGCCGGCAGCCTCGGGCAGCCGAAGGCCGAGGCCAAGGCGCGCGTTCAGGATCTGCAGGCAGCCGGGCAGGATTTCGACGAGATCCGCCTCGATGCGACGGCATCGGGGCCAGCGGACAATCTCGCCGG
>JAGREZ010000585.1:0-1297 GCA_020446285.1 Geminicoccaceae bacterium | reverse complement strand
CCGAAGACGCTCGAACTCGCCGGACTTGCGCTCGAGGGACCGGCAACGGACATCAGGGGCGGGCTCACCCTCGATCGGACGACCTCCCTTGCGGGCGGAAAGCTGAAGGGCGGAATCTCCGATCTCTCGGCGCTGGAACCCTGGCACAAACAGGCGCTCGCGGGCTCGCTCGCCGTTGATGTCGAACTCGATGACAGAAGCGGCCGTCAGGATGTCGTCGCCCGTATCGAAATTCCCACCGCAAGCGGCGATTTCGGCAGGATCAGCGGGCTGTCGGCGGATGCGCGGGTCAATGACGCACTCGGCAAGCTTGCCGTCGATGCCGGCATCGAGCTTGCGGGCTTCTCGGGGCCGGATCTGGAGGTGACCGCGGCGAAGGTCGATCTCGAGGGTGACGCCGGACTCCTCAACCTGAATGCCACCGCCAGCGGCCGCCAGAAGGGTGAACCGTTCGACATCACCACCGCTGCACGCCTCGACGTGGCAGGCGCGCCGCAGCAGATCTTTCTCGATTCACTGAACGGCCGTGCCGCCGGGCAGGACATCGAACTCCGCGCGCCGGCGACGCTCGTTCTCGACAAGGGCGTGATGCAGATCGACAAGCTCGATCTCGTCGTGGGCGAGGCGCGCATCCAGGGCGGCGCCAGCATGAATGACGGCCGGCTCGCCGGGCGATTCGATCTCGGCCCGCTGCCGCTTTCCATGCTCGCCGCTTTCGGCGCACCGGAGCTGACCGGCACCGCCGAGGGCCGGATCGAGCTCGACGGATCGTCGGCCAAACCCAGGATCGGCGTCACCCTCGACCTTGCCCAGATCCGCCCGCCCGGACGCTTCTACCGCAACAAACCCGGCTTCGACGCGAATATCGCAACCACCATCGGCAACGGAACCCTGTCGCTCGATGTCAAGCTGGCGGGGCTCGCCGACCAGCCGGGCACGATCACTCTCAGCATGCCGCTCGGCCTCTCGCTCGATCCGCCGGCGTTCGAGTTCGCGAACACGGCAAGACTCGACGGCACCATCCGCGCGAAGGCCGATATCGGCAAGCTGTCGGTACTCGCACCGCTGGACGGACAGAGGATCGCCGGTATCGCGGATATCGATCTCGCCATCGGCGGGCGCGTGAACCGGCCCGATATCCGGGGCAGGATCGTGCTCGACAACGGCTTCGTGCAGGACGAGGGCAGCGGCTTCACACTCGCCGATACGGCCCTGGAGCTCGAAGTCGGAAACCAGCGCGTCGAGATTGCGAAACTGCAGGCTACCGACGGCGGCAAGGGGCGCATTGCGCTCGAGG
>JAGREZ010000584.1 GCA_020446285.1 Geminicoccaceae bacterium | reverse complement strand
GTCTCGCTGAGCGCCGGCTCGAGAATGGCCATGCCCTCGACGGTGCAGCGGTGCGAGCGCATGACCGGCCCGTAGATCACCCGCGCCACATCCTCGCACAGCCCGTAATGTTCTTCCGGCCCCTGCATCAGCGCGCAGACGATATGCTGTTTTGCATGCACGCCGCCGAAGAAGTCGCCCTTGCCCTCGGCGGTCGTCTCGTCATTGAAGATCGGCGGATGGCAGGGATGGGTTATGAAGTAGGTGATGTCGGAGCGTTCCGGCAGTTCGCCGGCATGAGGTGCGGCCGCATCGAGCATGATGACGGCGGTTCCCGGACGAAGATCGTCGACGAAGGTCGAAAGGATCTTGCCGATCAGCCGGTCGGGAACGGCCATGATGACGATGTCGGCACCGGCAAGCGCCACCTTGCGGTCGACACAATCGAAGCCCAGAGCCGTCTTCAGCCGCTCGCGTCCTTCTTCGGATATCTCCACATGATCGACCTCGTAGTCGGAACGGGCGAGATTGGCCGCGAGCCGCACACCCATCTTTCCCCCGGCACCCAGCAATGCGATCTTCGTCATGGTTCATCTCCTCCCTTGCATGATGCGACGGACCGAACCCGATCCGCAGCTGCGCCATCGGCGCGAACGAGGTTGCGACGCGCCGTCAGGGCGCGCCACCGGCGCGAACGGCGCCGAAAAAGCCGGTTTCGCCCATCTGTCCACCCTTGAGCGCGACCTCGAGGCCGGTGAGATCCGGTCGGTCGGAGAATGCGCGGCAAAGCGGTGCCCCCGGTGCGATCGGCGCCAGCGCCTCGAGCGCATAGATGCCGAATTCCGAGATGCCGTGCCCCGAAGTGTCCCCGCCCGAGATCACGACCCGTCTGAGCCCGGTGCGCTCGACGATGCCGAGCAATATCCTGCCGAGGCCGCTGCCGATGCGATGATGCACCGCGCGCTCGTCACATCCGGCAATCGCCGTGTTCAGTCGTTCCACGGCCGGATCGTCGGGGCCGCGGGCCGTGCAGACAAGCGGACTGAGCCCCTGACCGATGGCCGCCAGCGCCTGCATGATGCCGGATTCGATTTCAGCGTTCCACGCATCGATGTCGACGGCAC
This sequence comes from Geminicoccaceae bacterium, assembly GCA_020446285.1. Lineage (GTDB taxonomy): Bacteria > Pseudomonadota > Alphaproteobacteria > Geminicoccales > Geminicoccaceae > JAGREO01. The sequence goes on along the minus strand of JAGREZ010000584.1, from coordinate 1,095 downwards.
GGGCGGCGTCGAGGCCGATGACGGCAAAACCGTTCGCTTCCGCCCATGCGATCTGGCTCGCGGTCACCGGCGAAACGGAACCCGATACCACCGGCAGGCAGTCAGTGGCCGCGGCGCGTGGCGTCTCCTGCGGCGTTTGCAGTCGACCTGTTGCCTGCAGATGGGCGCAGAGCGCATATTCGATGCCCTGCGAACCGACGCAGAATGTCTGGCCCTGTTCCTCCATCGCCCGGGCGACAAGAGCGCCGGCGATGGCGAGCGTTTCCGCGTCGACCGTATCGAGTGCGATAATCCTCGCACCACCAGCCAGTTCCGATTCCAGCCGGGCTGCGGCGGCGCCGGTCTTCATGGAGACGAGATCGACCAGCCCCACGGGCAGATCGGTCTGGCGGGCGAGGTGGCGGCGCACATCGCCCTCATCCATGGGTGTCACCGGATGCCGGCTCATCACCGGATGGCGGTCGAGACGATGGATCCCGTCGCCATATCCGGCGAAGAGATTGCCGAATGCCTGAAACCGGCGGATGGCCGGTGCGGCGACGAGAAACGGTATCCACCCTGTCCGCAGGGTCTCGAGTGCGATCTCGATGGCGGTTCCGATCGACCCCACATGCGGTGCCGAATCGAGGGTCGAGCAGGTCTTGTAGTGGAGTATCGGTGCGCCGGTCGACGCCAGGGCGGCATAGACCGGCGGCAGGTTCTCGCGCATCCATTGCGGCGTCTGCGAACGGGCGATGCCGGCGATGCCGATGCCGCGATAGCCCGCATGCCGTTTTGTCTGCTCGTCGTCCGGCAAACCGAGATAGAGGATCGTCGGCAGGCCATTGAAGGTGAGCACCTCCATCACCGCCGTCGAGCCGGTGAAATCGTCACCATGAAACGCGATCAGTGGCGGTTGCGGATGGCTCAACTTGGCCGGCCCGTCGCCATGGCCGCATCCCACGCCTCGCGCAATGCCCGCACGCCGGCGGCCGGACCGCCCGGATGGGCCATGATGCCGCCGCCCGCAGCGAAGATGAGATCGGCCGTACCGAGAGCCTGCCATGTCGGCAGTGCCTGCGCCGGTGTCTGGCCGGAAGAAAAGACGGGCATGAC
>JAGREZ010000583.1 GCA_020446285.1 Geminicoccaceae bacterium | reverse complement strand
GCATGCTGGTAGTGCAGTCCGCGCAATGTATGCCGGCTGCTGCTGCGCGAGAGGTTCGCCTGCGCGATGCGGGTCCGGATGCCCAACCGCATGAGCGTGGATGAACAGAAACAGCGGGCGAAACTGCCGCGTTCATCCTCGTGCGGTTCCATCTCCAGCAGGAATACACCGTCCATGGGCAGCTCAACGATGCGCATCGGCCTCTTCCTCATGCCAGGGGGCGCTGCCATCCTCGCAGAGAGCGTTCATCCGGGCATGGTCGCACGGCGTGTCCATGCTCGACCAGAAACCGTCATGGTGAAAGAGCGCGAGCTCGTGCTCCCGGCTCAGTCTGGCAAGCGGTTCGCCTTCGAGCACACAGTCCGGATCGTGCGAGAGATAATCGAGAAAGCGGCGGTGAAAGAAGAAGAACCCGCCGCTGATCCAGCGATCTTCATCTCTCGGTTTCTCGCTGAAGACGGGCAGTCCGCTCTCTCCGCGCAAAAATTCGCCATAGGCGGACTGGGGATGAACGGCAAGCACCGTACCGATGTGGCGATGAACCAGATGGAAGAGGAGTTCGGCCCCGAGATCGGCATTGCAGACGCCGTCCGCATAGGTCAGCGCGAAATTCTCGGCATCGTCCATATATCGGGACGCGGCCCGGGCGAGCCTCGCGCCGGTCATGCAGTCACGTCCGGTATGGGCGATCGTCACCTGCCAGTCGGGCAGGCTGCCGGTCTGGTGAAAGGCGAGCGAGCGGGTGGCGAGATCGACTGTGAAATCCTCGTGGATCGCGGAAAAATCGAGGAAATGCCTGGCGATCACCTCGTCGCGATGGCCGGTGCAGAGCACGAACCTGCGAAAGCCGAAGCGTGCATAACAGCGCATGACATGTTGCAGGATCGGTTCGCCGTCGATCTCGACCATGGGTTTTGGCCGATCGGCGGCGAGCGCGCCGAGACGTGAGCCGAGACCGCCGCAGAGAATGAAGACGGGAACGTTTTCAGGACGGTTCGCGGACATGCACCCTCCCTCCGTCGCGCCGCATGCCGTCCAGCACCCGTGCCGCCAGACCTGCCTCCTTCAGGTGGGCGGGCATCGCCGTCAGATCATCATAATCGGCAATCTGTTCGCGCAGCCAGTTGCGTTCGGGCGCCTCGAAGAGACGCCGGTAACCGTCCAGGGTAAAGTCGATGGCCGCTGCCGTGTCCAGCCACGGTTCGTAGCCGAGTTCCCTTGCGGCCTTGGAACTGTCGAGCATGAGCGTGGCCGTTTCCACGCTTTGTGCGGGCGGGTGAATTTCCACGCTTCCACCGAAGCGCGCGGTCACGGCCCGGGCGACCCGCCCGACACTCCAGCAGCCGGCCGGTGAAGACGGGCCGAAATTCCACGCTCCGGCAAAGCGGGCGGGATCGCGTGCGAGTGCCTCGGCAAGGAGCATGTAGCCCCGGAGCACATCGAGCACATGCTGCCAGGGGCGGGTGGCTTCCGGGTGGCGGATCCGGACTGGCTGGCCCGTCCTCGCCGCGCGGACGAGATCCGGCATGAGGCGATTGGTGGAGAAATCGCCGCCGCCGATGACATTACCCGCGCGCGCCGTGGCGATGCCCGTTCCATCTTCGGGTGTGAGAAAGCAGCGGGAGAAGCAACTGGCGATGATTTCGGCGGCGGCCTTGCTGGCGCTGTAGGGGTCGATGCCGCCGAGGCGGTCATCCTCGCGGTGCGGCAGCGTGGCGGGCTCGTAGCACTTGTCGCTGGTGACGACGACGACCGCGCGAAGATGCCTCGAACGGCTGGCAGCACGGAGCAGGTTGAGCGTACCCATGGTATTGATGTCGAAGGTCTCGACCGGGTCCTTGAGACTGCGCAGCACCAGCGGTTGCCCGGCGAGGTGGAAGATGATTTCGGGCTCGCGTATGGCGATCAGCTGCCCGAGCCTTTCGCTGTCGCGAATGTCGCCGTTGACGGAGATCATTCGCTGGACGAGTCCCGCCGAGCGATGAAGCAGCGACTGGATGGAGGGCGGATGGGCATAGCCGACAAGCTCGGCGCCGAGTTCCGCGAGACAGGCGCAAAGCCATGTACCCTTGAAGCCCGTATGGCCGGTCACGAGCACGCGCCGGTGCAGCCAGAACGTCCGGTCGACCTCGATCATGTGTGGCTTTACCTTCCTGAATGACGGATGTTGGTAATGTGGCGGGAACGAAACGGGTGGCCGGAAATGTGATGTTCGGAAAAAGAACCGTTAAACAGTGTGTTAACCATCATAGGACAATCAGATGCGGATTCCAACGAATTCCGGCAAATTGTGAAGAAACGCCTATGACACGGGATGAAACGCGGTCGTTCTTCGCCATGCCGGTCGCGGCACGGCCATCGTTGCCGGACATGTTCCGGTAGCCGCTTGCTGAAACGCGGCGAGCCTGTCTTGCGCCCCCTGCTGGTCTTCCATCCGGCATATGCGCCGGAATTTCCGCCGGCGCACCGGTTTCCCATGCCAAAATTCGCCCATCTGTTCGCTCGTCTCGAACGCCTCGGGCTGGCCGAACCTCGCCATTGTCGCGAACCCGTCCCCGCTCCGCGCGGCTGGCTGGAACTGGCGCACGATCCGCAGTGGGTGAGTGCTGTTCTCGAACAACGTCTCGACCGGGAAGCGATACGGCGACTGGGATTGCCGATGACGCGCGAGATCGCGTTGCGTTCGCAGGCGGCGGTTGGCGGGACGGTGCTCGCGGCGCGGCTTGCTCTCGAGCATGGGTTTGCCTGCAATCTCGCGGGTGGCAGCCATCACGCATTCGCCGATGCCGGTACGGGGTTCTGTGTCTTCAATGATGTCGCGGTGGCCTCGCGCCTGCTGATCGCCGAGAACAGCGTGAAGCGGATCCTGATCATCGATCTCGATGTCCATCAGGGCGA
>JAGREZ010000582.1 GCA_020446285.1 Geminicoccaceae bacterium | reverse complement strand
GCCAATATCGGCGTTACTGTGGAAATCGTTTCCTATGAATGGGGTGAATATCTCAAGAAGAGCCGCGAGCTCGATCGCGATGGCGCCATCCTGCTCGGCTGGACCGGTGACAATGGCGATCCGGACAATTTTCTCGCCACGCTGCTGAGCTGTGCAGCCGTCGAGAATTCCAACCGTGCGCAATGGTGCCATGAGCCTTACGACAAGATCGTGACGGAGGCCAAGCAGACACTCGACAAGGACGAGCGCACCCGTCTCTATGAGGAAGCGCAGGTGATCTTCAAGGAGCAGGCACCGTGGGCGACCATTGCCCATTCGCTGGTCTTCATGCCGATGTCGAAGAATGTCCAGGGCTACATCATGGATCCGCTCGGCGGTCACTGGTTCGACGGCGTCGATCTGACAGAGTGATCGGGATATTCCGGGGGAACATTGACAGGGGCGGCGGAACCTGCGTCGCCCCTCTCCCGTTCCCGGTCGCTGCAATGAGGGGGAAACAACACGAAAATGGCCGGACAGGATCGTTTCGCGACGCTGGTCGATGTCATGACCGCTTACGGGCTCGACGCTGTCGCCCTCGTTCCGGGTGTGAACTTCCGCCGTATCGTCGGGCGTGACTTTCATCAGAATGAGCGGCCGCTGGCAGTCGTCGTCACCCGTGACGGCCGACAGGCGGCAGTTGTCCCGCACCTGGAAATGGCATCGTTTGCCACCTTGAAACTCGATGGCGATGTCTTCGACTGGCGCGACGAGAGCGGGTACGAGGCAGCGTTCGAAGCGGCGGGAAAATCTCTCGGCAGGCTGGGCCGCGTCGGTGTCGAAGGCCAGCGGATGCGGGTGTTCGATTTTCTCGCCCTTCAGCGCAATCTCGACTGTGACGGCATCGTCGATGCTCACGCTGCGATATCGTCGCTGCGTCTGCACAAGAGCGAACGGGAGCTTGCCTCCCTGCGTGAGGCCATCCGTCTGTCGGAAGCGGCGCTTGAATCCGCATTGCAGCAGGTCCGGATCGGCCAGACCGAAACCGAGATCGAAGCCATCCTCGTGCGCGAGCTGTTTGCGCACGGCGCGGAGGGACTGGCGTTCGACCCGATCGTCGCCGCCGGAGCGAACTCGGCGCAGCCGCACGCTCAGGCTCGCGCGGATTACCGGGTTCGGGCCGGCGACGCCCTCCTGTTCGATTTCGGTGGACGACATGACGGAATGAACGCCGATATCACCCGCACCTTCTTCATCGACCATGTGAGCGATACCGACCGCGATTTCTACAATACCGTGCTCGCCGCCAACGAGACCGGCCGCAAGACGGCTCGCGCCGGCATCACCGCGGGTGAGCTCGACGATGCCGTGCAGACGGTGCTGGAGGAGTCGTCCTTTGCCGAATTCCGCCGGCACAAGACCGGGCATGGTCTTGGCCTCGACGTGCATGAGGCACCCCAGATCATGCGCGGCAACGAACAGGCGCTCGAACCGGGCATGGTCTTCACCATCGAACCCGGACTCTACCGCCTCGGCGAGACCGGTGTGCGGATCGAGGATGACGTCGTGGTGCGCGCGGATGGCGTCGAGGTCCTCACCCGGTTCCCGCGCGAATTACGAATCGTCGGATGCTAGCCTATCTCGCCAGACGCATCGGCCTCATCATCCCGACAGCCATCGGGATCACCATCATCGCCTTCGGTTTCATCCGCATCCTGCCGGGCGATCCGGTGCTGCTGATGGCGGGCGAGCGGGGCCTGAGTGATGAACGCTATGCCGAACTGCTCCATCAATTCGGCTATGACAAGCCGATATGGGAACAATATCTCTACTATATCGGCGATCTCCTGAGCGGCGATTTCGGCACCTCGATCGTCACCAAGAAGCCGGTGCTGAGCGAGTTCATGACCCTGTTCCCGGCAACGCTCGAGCTCTCGTTCTGCGCCATCGTCTTCGCCATCGCGCTCGGCATCCCGGCCGGCATCATCGCCGCCACCCATCGCGGCAGTTTCGTCGACCAGACGGTCATGGGAACCGCCCTCGTCGGCTACTCCATGCCGATCTTCTGGTGGG
>JAGREZ010000096.1 GCA_020446285.1 Geminicoccaceae bacterium | reverse complement strand
TATCTAACGCAAATTGAGCCTTTTCGAATGCTCCCGCACGGCAATCTAGCCCCCACGGCCCGTGTATGGCCCCGTGGCTGCCAGGCCGCATCTTTTGATATTACCGCCTGTTAACCCTGTCGACCGATGAGCGGGCGTGAAATTTCCCTCGATCGACTTGTCACCCGCCTGTTCGATTGGCTATGACGCAGCACGCCTGAAAGGACATCATCGGGCCCGTAGCTCAGCGGTTAGAGCCGGCCGCTCATAACGGTCTGGTCGTAGGTTCGAATCCTACCGGGCCCACCACTTCATCGAACGAACGAACGGCTTGGCTTCCGCGGGGCTCGCTGTCAGACTGCGGGGCGGGATCAGGGAAGGCAAGCGGGGTGACGGGTCGTGGCGCGCTGGTTGGTGTTCGCCCTTTGTGGTGTCTGGCTGCTGTTCACGGTCTTTCCCGTCTACTGGACCGTCGTGACAGCGTTCAAATCGCCGCCCGCGGTCTTCGACGGGCCGACCTATGTTCCCTGGTACGATTTCACCCCGTCGCTTCGCGGTGTGCGGGAGGTATTGTCGGGCGAGCGCGGCGATGTTCTCAGGCCGCTATTGAACTCCACCCTCATCGGCTTCACCGCAACCGCTCTTGCGACGCTGCTCGGATCGATGGCGGCCTATGCGCTCGTCCGTTTCGAGATGCGGATACGGCTCGTGGCGGCGCTCGTTTTCGTCGCGGCCGGCATCGGCGGCTATCTCGGGCTCGATCATGCCGGCTGGAGCGATGGAGGTGCCATGGGCGGTGCATTGCTGGTCGCACTGGCGACATCCGTCCCCGCCAACCGGATTCCGTTTCCGGGCAAGGTCTTCGCCAATGCCGACATTGCCTTCTGGTTCATTTCCCAGCGCATGTTTCCGCCGATCGTCTCGGCTTTCGCACTCTATCTGCTCTATGCGAGACTGGGGCGCGACGGCTTCCAGCTGCTCGATACCTTCTGGGGCATGACACTTTGCTACACGGCCTTCGTCCTGCCCGTCGTCGTCTGGCTGATGCGTGACTTCTTCCGCTCGCTGCCGGTCGCCGTGGAGGAGGCGGCGCTTGTCGATGACGTGCCGCGCTGGCGGATCTTTCTCGAGATCGTCCTGCCGATGTCACGCGGCGGTCTCGTCGCGACCTTCCTCATTTCCCTGGGCTTCGTCTGGAACGAGTTCCTGTTCGCGCTCATCCTCACCTCCTCGAAATGGCAGACGATGCCAATCATGATTTCCGGCCAGAATTCTGTCCGCGGTACCGAATGGTGGTCGATTTCCGCGGCGGCCCTCGTGGCCATCCTGCCCATGATGATCGCCACATGGTTCATAGCGAGGATGATGCGTTCGGGCATTGCACTCGGTGGATTGAAGTAGTCGGTCGGCGCAACCGGGACATGCCTGAAGCGCATTCGCGTCATTTGACGCTCATTCTTCATGAATGACGAATAACGCGCGTCTTCCGCCTTCGCCGTGAAGATGCCCGTCAGTGAACTTTTTAAACAATTCTTCAAAAGCAGAATTTTTCATGCGAAATTCCAGACTTCGATAAAAAGCGATACAATTGAAAAGATCTGTCGACGGGAGGCAGGATCTTGAGTGCAGCCACGCCGATCAGCGAGTCGAGCAGAACCGTGACCGCCGGAGATCGTGACCATCGCGATCCTGCACGGCCGACCGCCCGCGGCCGGCGATCCGCCGCCGGCGGGCATCGTCTGCCGACGCTTCGCAGCCTGAACGTGAAGGTCTTCGCCTTCTTCTCGATCTGCCTAGTGGCGGTGTCGGCCGTGACCTTCTGGATCCAGCTCCAGTTTCTGGAAGCCTGGTCGATGCATGTCTCGCGCGCGGCGCTGCGCACGGCGGAGGTTCCGGCGATCCTTGCCATCGAATTGCTGGACGACCGTCAGGCAGAGAACATCGTTCAGGGATTGCTGGAGTCCGGTAACTTCACCCATGTCGAGATCCTCAATGATTTCGGCGAGGTCATGGCACAGGGCCTGCGCGCACCGGCGACCGATTTCTGGACCGACCTCCTGATGTCGATCGCCTATGATGACCAGCAGCGGCTTCTCGAACAGGCCGTTCTTCTCCCATCCGGCCAGACGGGTCTTCTGCGCGCCACCGTTGTGATTGGCGTGCAGGGGCGCCTGTTGCTCCTCAAGCTGCTGCTCGGTCCGCTCATCACGCTGGCGGCGATGGTCATCGTCATCCTGATCATCCACCGCCGCGGCACCGCCCGCCTGCTGCAGGGCATCGCCTATCTGCGCAACTGGACCGGTGAACGGCGGCAGCGCGCCACGCTCCGTCTCGCTTCGGCCGGACGCTACCAGTTCGAGGAAATCCTCGAACTGGGCGCCGAGTTCGACGAGACCATCACCCTGCTGGAGAAGGGAATGCTGCGGCTGGCGGAGCAGCAGGAGAGTTTCGAGCGCCTGTCCGTGACCGATCCGATGACCCGCTTCTTCAACCGCCGGCAGCTCGACCGCATCGCCTCCTGTGTCGAGAACAGCAGCGAGATCGTCGTCGTGTTCGTCGATGTCGACGATTTCAAGCGCTTCAACGACCGATACGGCCACAGCATCGGCGATCGCGTACTGCGCTTCGTCGCCGAAAAGCTCATGCAGTCGCTTGAACCGCTGCGCCGGCTCCAGGGTGCCGTGGTGCCGATCCGCTATGGCGGCGACGAATTCCTGATTGTGGCCGGCGTCAGCGATATCCCGCAGGACGTGCTGCAGGCAGCCGTCAGGAGTTTCCACGACAAGGCCACCCGCGAGCTCTCAAGCGGCCTGACCCTGTTCGGCCAGCCGGTGCGCATCGGCATTACCGCCGGTTATGCGATCGAGCGCATCGGTTCGAGGCAGATCACTGCCATGATCGACGATGCCACCTTCGCCATGCGGCTGTCGAAGACCCGGATGAAGGGGATGCTGTGCAACCTGTCCTCATCGGAATCCTTCGTCCTCAAGAAGCAGAAGCTCATTCAAAGGGATATCGAAATGAGCCTCGCAAGCTCGCAACTCTACATGGTCTATCAGCCAATCTTCACCTGCCGGGATTCCCGCCTGAGCGGCTTTGAGGCCCTCATGCGCTGGAACCACCCGGACTATGGCGAATTCCTGCCGAGGGACTTCATCAGCCTGCTGGAACGCGGTGCGCTCGCCGCACCCTCGGCCTTTCGGACCATGGAACTGGTGATCGCCGACCTCGCCCGGCTGCAGCGCGAAGCGCGCTGGCGGCCCGGCCTCAGGATGTCGTTCAATCTCAGTGCCGAACAACTCCTCGTACCGGGCCTGATCGACCATTTCGACAATTGCTGCCGGCTGAGCCGCGTGCAGGGGCACAGTCTGCAACTGGAGATGACCGAGACGGTCGAGCTCGAAAACGAATCGATGCTGCTGGAGCAGCTCGGAAAGTTCCGCCAGCGCGGCGTGAGCATCGCGCTCGACGATTTCGGCGCGGGCTATTCGGTCCTGAACATCCTTCTCAAGATGCCGTTCGACAAGCTGAAGCTCGACCGCTCGCTGGTCGATCACTCGATCGATACGCGACGTTCCTCGCTGCTGCTCGACCATCTCACCTCCATGTGCCGCGATCTCGGCGTGACCACGGTCTGCGAGGGTATCGAGGTCGTCGAACAGTTCGACCGGGTGCGACGGTCAGGATGTGACGAGGTGCAGGGCTATCTGTTCGGCAGGCCACAACCCTTCGAACTCGTTCGTGCCGGTCTCGACCAGTCGGCCGGCCTGCTCGTGGAGGTCGCCTGACCGGTTTCGATCATCTTCGGGAACCAGGGAGTCCTTGTGATGAAACTGACGAGACGAGCCTTTTCCATGGCATCGGCGGCGGCCGGTTACTTCGCGGGCGACAGACGGGTCCGGGCCTCGCCACGAAAGGTCCTCCGCATGCGCGGCATCGACCAGGTTACGAGAATGCGCCGCGATGCGGGCGGGAACTGGACGGGCTGCGAGGTCGAGCTCGCGCGGGCACTGTGTGATGGTGCCGGATACGATCTCGAGATGGTTCATGTCACGAACTGGAGCCGTTCGCTCAAGATGCTCGAGGAGGGGGATATCGACCTTCTAACCGCGGTCTCCTATCGCGAGTCGAGGACATCCTTTCTCGACTATGTCGGGCCATTCGATATCGAGGAACTGGTCATTCTCGTCCGCGAGGAAAATGGCGATGCGAGGTTCGAGACCCTCGACGATTTCACCCGGCCCGGACGTCTGTTCCAGATCGCGTCCAATGCCGCCATCGAACCGGAATTCGACAGGCGGATGGCCGAGGATCCGGATTTCGCCGCACATTTCATAACTGCCGCGGCAACAGCGCAGCCGGACCGCTGGAACATGATGCGGGCGACTGTCATGCGGGTGCAGCGAAAGCGGATCTTCGGCGCCATCACCGACTGGTACAGCTATCGCACGGTGAAGTTCGACCCCGACCGCAAGACCTTTCTCGGTACCGATCCCTCCGATATCGTCGGCGTGCCCGGAACCTTCGCCGGCCGCTCCCCGACCTATATCGCCGCCTCGCTGCAAACCGGGGCGGACATCCGCGCCGCCCTGCACGAATCCTATCGCGACATGCGCGAGAGCGGTGCGTTCGAGGCGATCTGGGGACGCTGGTTCCCCGACCGCGAGATGCCGCCGGCGAAATAGACGGCCGCCGGTGTCCGCGCAGGGGAAGGGCGGCAGGACCCGTCCGCATCCTTTTCATATCGCCGGCAAGCGGGCATCATGCGGGGGTCCGTCAGGGAACGGCAAGAAAACCAATCGGGAGGAAGACGTTGAACGCGTTCAGGATGGCCCTCGTTTCGGGGGCGGCCGTCATCGCCATGCAGCCGTCGCTGCAGGCTGCCGAGTGCGAAGGTGTCGAGATCACGATCGGCAGCTTCAACCCGCCATTCATCGGCGGGCCGGCGATCGCCCACGCGAAGACCTGGGAGGAAAAGAGCGGTGGTTCGGCCACTGTGGTCACCTTTCCCTTTGGTGAACTCTACACCAAGTACATGACGCCGATGGCCACCGGCCAGCATGCCTTCGATGTGATCCAGTACGCACCGGCCTGGCAGGGTGATTTCGCACCGTTTCTCTCGGAAATGTCGGAGGAGTTCCGTCAGGGGCAGGCGTGGGAGGATATCGCACCCGTCTATCGCGACCGGCTGATGGTCTGGGACGGCAAGGTTGTGGCGCAGACGATCGACGGTGACGTGCATACCGGCACCTATCGCAGGGATCTCTTCGAGAACCCGGACGAGCAGGCCGCATTCAGGGAGAAATACGGCTACGATCTGGCCCCGCCCGAGACCTGGGACCAGTATTACGATATCGCCGAGTTCTTCACCCGGCCCGACGAGCAGCTCTGGGGCACGGCGGAGGCCTTCGTCCGCGGCGGTCAGCAGTTCTGGTTCTTCTTCAGCCATGCCGCGGCCTATGTGAACCATCCCGACAATCCGGGCTCGATGTTCTTCGATCCCGATACCATGGACGCCCAGGTCGCCAATGCCGGCTGGCTCAAGGGACTCGAGGACTATATCCGCAGTTCGAAACACGCTCCGCCCGGAGCGCTCGGCTGGAACTCGGGCGACATCCGCACGGCGTTCGCCGGCGGTCAGGTGGCGATGAATTTCGACTGGGGCGATACGGGTACGATCGGTGTCGATCCCGAACAATCGAAGGTCGCCGGCAATGTCGGCTTTTTCATCCTTCCCGGCTCGAAATCGATGTTCAACTACCGGACCGGTGAATGGGACGAGATGGACGAAATCGTGCATTCGCCATTCATGGCCTATGGTGGCTGGGTCTCCTCGGTGCCGACGAGTTCGCCAGTGCAGGATTGCGCCTGGGACTATGTCGCATGGTATGCCAGTCCCGAGAACTCGATGGCCGATTCGACCACCGGTGGCACCGGCGTGAATCCCTACCGTTTCTCGCATTTCGAGAATATCGACGCCTGGCTTGCCGGCGGCACCTTCACCGAGGTCGAGGCAAGGAACTATCTCGATGTGCAGCTCGCCTCGATCGAGGCACCCAATGTCGCCCTCGACATGCGCCTTCCGGGCTATTTCCAGTATACCGAAGTGCTGGAGATCGAGCTCTCCAAGGCACTCGCCGGAGAGGTCGAGCCGCAGGCGGCACTCGATGCGATCGCCGCGGAATGGAACCGGCTGACCGACGAATTCGGCCGCGATGCGCAGCTTGCCGCCTATCGCTCGTCGATGGGACTGGCACCGGAATAACCGTCTCTCTCGTGACACGGCCCCCGTCGCCGGACAGGCGGCGGGGGCTTTCGTTAGGCCCGGTTCCGGGCAAACGCGTCGCGGGTAACGTCCTGTTCATCTTTCCTGTGCAAAGTCCCGCTGTTGCGCGTGTTCGGGCGAGGTGGGATGCAGACAGCGTTGGCCAGGGCGGGATGGCCGGATCCGGGGGACAGGCAAGCGGCGGTGTTCCGCCGCTTGCGGGTATCCGTGCTGATTGTCCTGCTGCTGTTGCTTGCCGGATGGGCCGGCCCTGCCGCGAGAGCCGCCGATACGGGTACGGGGCCGGTCGAGGAATTGCGCGGGCTGGTGGATCGTGCGCGGGCCGTGCTCGATGACGGTTCGCTCGCATCGAAGGAACGTGACCGGCAATTCGCGGACATCCTGCGTGCCGGCTTCGATTTTCCCACCATCAGCAGGCTTGCGCTGGGGCGGGCCTGGCGCATGGCGACGACCGAACAGCGCGAACGTTTCGTCGACCTCTTCACGCGCTATCTCTTCGCCACCTATGCACAGCGCCTTGGCGGGACATCGGGGCGGGACATACGCATCGAGGGATCGCGGAAGGTTCGCGAGGATGTCATCGTCTCCTCCTTCGTCACCGGCGGCAGGAGCGAATTCGCGGTCGACTGGCGGATGCGTCGCGATGACAACCGTTGGCGGGTGATCGATCTCGTCATCGAACAGGTCAGCATGCTGGTCACGCAGAGAAGCGAGCTCGCATCCATCATCGAGCACAATGGCGGCCGGATCGAGGGGTTGCTGGCCCATCTCGGGGAAGCGATCGCGGCCATGCAGGCGAACTGAGAGCGCAGAGACGGGGGCTGTCGGCGCCGCCGCGACGGCGTTGCTTGCAAGAGCGGGCGGCAGGCTCCACACTACCGGGCAATTCGACACCGGGAGCAGGGAGAAAGACGATGAAATCCGCCTTTTCGGCTGTCATGGCGAGCGTCGTGTTCGCCGGAACCGCAGTTGCTGCCGATAGCGAAGGCTGTGCCGGGGTCCGCTTTTCCGATGTGGGATGGACCGACATCACCGCCACGACGGCTCTCGCATCGAGCGTTCTCGAAGGGCTCGGCTACAGTCCCTCGGACGAAATTCTCTCCGTTCCGGTCACCTACAAGAGCCTCGCCAACAAGGATATCGACGTTTTTCTCGGCAACTGGATGCCGACCATGGAGGCCGACATCCGCCCCTATCTCGAGGACGGCACGGTGCAGGATCTGGGTGTCAATCTCGAGGGTGCCAAATACACGCTCGCGGTGCCGTCCTATCTCGCCGAACAGGGCCTGCGCGATTTCGCCGATATCGCGACCTTCGCCGAGGCGCTCGACAGCGAGATCCACGGCATCGAGCCCGGCAATGACGGCAATCGCCTGATCCAGCAGATGATCGACGAGGATGCGTTCGGCCTTGGCGACTTCGAGGTGGTGGAGAGTTCCGAACAGGGCATGCTCGCCCAGGTCGCCCGTGCCGGACGCGGCGAGGATGCCATCGTGTTCCTGGGGTGGGAACCGCACCCGATGAATGCCAATTTCTCGCTCACCTATCTTTCCGGTGGCGATGACTGGTTCGGCCCGGATTTCGGCGGTGCTACCGTCCACACCAATGTGCGCGCGGGTTACACCGAAGAATGCCCCAATATCGGCACGTTGCTGGACAATCTCGTATTCTCGCTGACGATGGAGAACGAGGTGATGGCGGCGATCCTTGATGATGGCAAGGATCCGGGCGAGGCGGCCATGGCGTGGCTCAGGGAGCATCCCGATGTGCTCGATGGCTGGCTCGCCGGCGTGACCACGCTTTCCGGCGAGGAGGGCCTGCCCGCCGTCAGGGCCCATCTCGGCCTCTGATCGTTGGACTTCATCGAAACCTGGAAGATCCCGCTCGGCAAGTGGATGGAGGGTGGGGTCGATTACCTCAACGATCACGCCGCCTGGTTCTTCAATCTGGTCTCGGACATTCTGGGCGGTGCGATCGACGGGATGATCGATGCGCTCCAGTGGTTGCCGCCGCTCGTCCTCGTGCTGCTCTGTGCCGCGGGCGGCTATGCCCTGCATAGGTCGTGGAAGTTGGCGCTCGGCATCTTTCTGGCTCTCTTGCTCATCATCAATCTGGGATATTGGGAAGAGACGGTCGAAACGCTGGCGCTCGTGGTTTCGGCCACAGCACTCTGCATGATCATCGGCCTTCCGGTGGGCATCGCCGCGGCGCACAGGCCCTGGCTCTACGCCGTGCTCCGGCCTGTTCTCGACCTCATGCAAACTATTCCGACATTTGTCTATCTTATTCCAACACTGATACTTTTCGGACTTGGTGTGGTTCCAGGCCTGATCTCGACGATCATCTTCGCCCTGCCGGCTCCCATACGGCTGACCCATCTCGGCATCTCCAACGTGCCGCAGCCGCTGATCGAGGCCGGCGAGGCGTTCGGCGCGACGCGCCGGCAACTGCTCTTCAAGGTCGAGCTTCCGCACGCCATGCCGACCATCATGGCGGGACTGACCCAGTGCATCATGCTGTCACTGTCGATGGTGGTCATCGCCGCGCTGGTCGGAGCGGGCGGTCTCGGCAAACCGGTCGTCCGTGCCCTGAACACGGTCAATATCGCCAACGGTTTCGAGGCCGGACTCGCCATCGTCATTCTCGCCATCCTGCTCGACCGGGTCTGCAAGAGGCCGGAACCATGAGCCTGCCGGCAGCGGTCGAATTCATCGATGTGGACATCGTCTTTGGCGACGCACCGGGCAAGGCGTTGCCCATGATCGACGCGGGCGAACGGCGCGAGACCATTCTCGAACGGACCGGTCAGGTGCTCGGTGCCGCGCAATGCAATCTCGCCGTCGCAAGGGGCGAGCTCTTCGTCCTCATGGGGCTTTCCGGGTCCGGCAAATCGACCCTCCTGCGTGCGGTCAACCGGTTGAACCGTGTGACCAGGGGAAAGGTGCTGATCGAGGATGGCGGCCAGAGCGTCGATGTCGCGAATTGTGGACACAGAATCCTGCGCCGCCTGCGTACACGGCGAATTGCCATGGTTTTCCAGCAGTTTGCACTTTTTCCCTGGCGTACCGTTGCGGAAAATGTCGGTTTCGGTCTGGAATTGCGGGGAACCAGCGCGGTCGAACGTGCACGGACGGTCAGGGAGAAACTCGAACTCGTGCATCTCGGCGAGTGGGCCGACAAATATGCGCATGAGCTTTCCGGCGGGATGCAGCAGCGGGTAGGGCTTGCCCGCGCCTTTGCCACCGACGCCGACATCCTGCTCATGGACGAGCCGTTCTCGGCGCTCGATCCGCTGATCCGCGACCGTTTGCAGGATGAACTGCTCGAACTCCAGCAACAGCTCGGCAAGACCATCATCTTCGTCAGCCACGATCTNCCACGATCTCGACGAGGCGATCAAGCTCGGCAACCGCATCGCCATCATGGAGGGAGGGCGCATCGTCCAGGCGGGAACGCCGGAGGAAATCATCTCAGCCCCGGCAAATGATTATGTGCAGAAGTTCGTGGCCAACGTGAACCCGCTCGGAGTCTTTCGTGCCCGCTCGCTGATGCGTCCGGTGGGCGCGGAAGACCTGCCCGGACGGGCTTCGGCCATCGCTGCACTGACCGCGGACAGAACCGCATCGCCCACGGCCGTGACCTGTTCGCCGGAAACAGCGATGCGCGAGTTGATCGCCTGCGCGGCGCGGGGCCATGGGCCGTTCATCGTCGAGGATGATGATGGAACGGTGGTGGGTGTGGTTGATCGGCAGCGGCTGTTCTCGGCACTCATCGACCGCTGAGAGCGCCGGCCGCCATCAGTGCGGCAAAGGCTTCCTCGACGGTGGTGACGGCATCGGCGCCGGCGCCGGGATGGTGTGGCCGGGCGACCATGACGACCTGCAGGCGAAGTGCTTCGGCGGCATCCAGCCTGGCGGTTCCGTTCGATCCGCCGGAGTTCTTCGTGACGAGATGGGTGACGCGATGTGCAGTCATCGTCGCGATTTCGTCGGCGACCGTCGCATCCAGGGTGAGGGCGAGTGGCTGGACGGGGCCATCCCGGCCGATCCCTGAGGGTGGATCGATCATCCGCAGGCCAATCCATTCTGCATCGGTTTCTTCAAAAAATTTCAGGCTCTTGCGTCCGGTTGCCAATAATGCACGGCAACCTTTCGGCAGGGCGGCCGATGCCTCGTCGAGCGAAGCGGCGATCCGCCAGCCGTCGCGTACGGGCCAGGGCGGGCGGAGGAGGCGGAGATAATCCGTTCCCGCCCGCATGGCGGTTTTCCGGACGATTTCGGGATATGTGGCAAACGGATGGGTGGCATCGACGATGCGCGAGATGCGGTTTTCGCGGATGAATGCCGCAAGGCCTGCGGCACCGCCGAAGCCACCCCTTCGCAGCGGAAAGGGGAAGGCTGCCGGGTGGCGGGTTTCGCCGGCAAGAGAGACGATCGCATCACGCATTCCAGCATCATGGAGAGCAAAGGCGAGCGCGCGCGCCTCGCGGGTTCCGGCGAGGAGCAGGAGGCTCACCTTCCGGCACCGGCGATGGCGAGGATCGTGCCAGCGCGATCGGTCGCAACGATCTGGAGTTCGATCCCGTCATTGTCGAGCATGAGGCTTGCCTGATCGTATGCCGCGCGGGCGATGGCACGGGCGAGTGGCGGGCCGGCCAGTTCGAAGGCGTGGAGAACGGTTCCGCAGGTTTCGATTCTCCGGTCTCCCGCCAGTTCGGCGAGGCGGGCGAAATCCACACGGCTTCGCGATGAATGCAGGTCGCGCGCACCCTGGCCCAGCTTCGCCAGCTTGCCGAGGCCGCCGCCGATGGTCAGGCGCGGGATCGGGTGTCTCGCGACATAGCGGAGCAGTCCGCCGGCGAAATCGCCCATGTCCAGCATGGCATGATCCGGCAGACCGAAATGCTCCTGTACCGCCCTTTCCGATGTAGCACCGGTGCAGCCGGCCGCATGGGGCTCGCCCGACGCGCGGACGACATCCACGCCCCGGTGGATGGACGCGATCCAGGCCGAACAGGAAAACGGGCGGACGATGCCGGTGGTGCCGAGGATGGAGAGACCGCCCACGATGCCGAGGCGTGGGTTCCAGGTCTGCCGGGCCAGTTCCTCGCCCCCTGGAATGGCGATCTCGATCTCGAAATCTCCGTGTTCCACGGCATCCCTGAGCATGGATCGCGGCACTGGATTGATGGCGGGTTCGCCGGGCGGAACAGGAAGTCCCGGGCGGGTCACCGTTCCAACCCCCTCGCCGGCGCGAAAGACGGTGCCGCTGCCGGGTGCGGTTCGCCGCAGGGTCACGAGGATGAGCGCGCCGTGGGTGACGTCGGGATCGTCGCCCGCATCCTTGACGACACCGGCCCGCGCCTCGCCGTTGCCGAGTGACGGGTATTCCGGTGTGAATTCGACGATCCGGCCGCGCGGCAGCTCGATCTGCACCGTTTGCGGAAAGAAACCGTCGCGCAGGGCGAGAAAGGCCGCGCGCGCGGCGGCGGTGGCGCATGCGCCCGTGGTAAAGCCGGTCCTGAGTTCGCCTTCGGGCTTTCGTGCCATGCGGCGAGTATAGAGGATCGCACGTCGTTGCCGAAGCTTCCCCAACGCTGCTAGAGAGCCATTCATGACCGAATTGACCGACCATCACGGTAATCCCGACGGCAGTGGTATGGACTGGCCTGTCCTGCAGGCCGGCCATGTCTGGCTCGTGGGGGCGGGGCCGGGCGATCCGGGGCTGTTGACGCTGCATGCGCTGCATGCGCTCGGGCAGGCGGACGTGATCGTCTATGACGCGCTCGTGGACAGGCGCATTCTCGCCTTTGCCCGCGAGGGGTGCGAGATCGAATATGCGGGCAAGCGCGGCGGCAAGCCGTCGGTCAGCCAGCGAGACATTTCCCTGCGGCTGATCGAGCTTGCGCGTGCGGGAAAGCGGGTGCTGAGGCTCAAGGGCGGCGATCCGTTCGTCTTCGGACGCGGCGGCGAGGAAGCGCTGGCGCTGGTCGGCGCCGGTGTGCCGATCCGCATCGTTCCCGGCATTTCGGCGGGGATCGGCGGGCTCGCCTATGCCGGCATCCCGGTCACCCACCGTGACGTCAATCAGGCTGTCACCTTCATCACCGGCCACGACCAGAGCGGCATGACGCCGTCCAGGATCGACTGGCGGGCGGTGGCGAGGGGCTCGCCCGTACTCGTGATCTACATGGCCATTCGCCATCTTTCGACCATCACCGGCGAACTGATCGCAGCCGGGCGCGATCCCCGCGAACCCGTCGCCATCGTCAGCGATGCGAGCCTGCCGACGCAGGCGGTGCACGAGACCGATCTCGGCCGGGCAGCGGAAGATGTCGAGCGGTTCGCCATCGAGGCGCCGGCCATCATCTGCGTCGGACCCGTCGTGCTCATGCGCCAGGCGCTCGACTGGCTCGGCCAGTTGCACGGTGAACGGCCACGCTCGCTCGATCCGCTCGGAAGCCGCCAATGGCCGGATGCCGGGTGAACGGATCGCCGGAGGGCATGCGCGGCCTCGTCATCGCGGCACCGTCATCGGGTTCGGGCAAGACGCTGGTCACGCTCGGCCTGCTGCGGGCCACGCGGGAAAAGGGCATTCGCACCGCCTCGGCAAAGAGCGGACCCGACTATATCGACCCGCGCTTTCATGAGGCGGCGAGCGGCCAGCGCAGCGTCAATCTCGATGCGTTCGCGATGACGCCCGCGCGCATCGCCGGTCTCGTGGCGGGCCTCGACGGTGACCTTTTGATCGTCGAGGGAGCCATGGGGCTCTTCGACGGTGCTCCGCCCGACGGGCGCGGCGGCTGCGCCGATCTCGCGTCGATCCTGCGCCTGCCCGTGGTTCTCACTGTCGATTGCGGTCGCATGAGCCATTCCGTCGCACCGCTGGTCGAGGGATTCGCCCGGCACCGTGCGGATGTCGATATTTCCGCCGTCATCCTGAACAATGTCGGCTCCGCCCGTCACGAAACCATGCTCCGCAAGGCGCTCTGCGCAAGCGGAATTCCGGTGGCGGGCAGTCTCGTGCGCGATGCGGGCCTCGTCCTGCCATCGAGGCATCTCGGGCTCGTGCAGGCGGGAGAGCATGACGCGCTCGCCGGGTTCATCGCCCATGCCGCAAGGCTCGTCGAACGTTCGGTCGATCTCGACCTTCTTCTCGACCTCGCGCGGCGGCCGGCCGGGAGCGGATCCGGGGAAGGGGCAGGCCTTCCGCCACCCGGACAGCGTACGGCGATCGCCCGCGATACAGCCTTCTCCTTCACCTATCCGCACATGCTCGACGACTGGCGGCAGGCAGGTGGTGAACTCTCCTTCTTCTCGCCGCTTGCCGACGAGGTGCCGGAACCCGGTTGCGATGCCGTCTTCCTTCCGGGCGGCTATCCCGAGCTCCATGCCGGAACGCTCGCCAATGCCGGCCGCTTTCACGCGGCGATGCGCGCTTTCGACGGTCTCGTCTATGGCGAATGCGGCGGCTACATGACCCTCGGGCGGCATCTGACGGATGCCGATGGGCGAACATGGCCGATGCTCGGCCTCCTTCCGCTCGAAACCTCGTTTCGGGAGCGTCGCAGGCAACTCGGCTATCGCCGTCTCCGGCCGCTCGCCGGCACTCCCTGGCCGTTCACGCTGACGGGCCACGAATTCCACTATGCGACGACCGTCAGTGCCGGGCCGGGCGAGGCGCTCTTCCTCGCGGAGGATGCCGAAGGTACGGATCTCGGCGCGACGGGCCTTCGCGAGGGCCGGATCATGGGCTCGTTCGTCCATGTCATCGACCGCGCCGGGGCATGAGCGCGCAGGTGGGCGGGGTGCTGTGGATCCGTGCGCTGCGGATCTTGATGCGCGTCCGTCCGGGCGGTATGCAGTCATGTGCAAGAATCGTCTCGAACACCGATCGGCCCGTACCGGAATGGCCGACGCAAGGGAGCCGCTCATGATGATCCGCAAGGGAGCACCGATCCTGTTCGCCGCGGCACTGGTGCTCGCGGCACCGGCCGCGATGGCGCAGACTGCCGCTGGTGCCGTCGTCGGCGCTGGCGCCGGCGCGCTTCTCGGCGATGGCGTCAAGGGTGCGCTCAAGGGTGGCTTTCTCGGTGCCGGTGCAGGTGCCGTCATCAAGAGCCGCAAGGCGCGCAAGGATGCGCTGACCGGCGCTGCGGTCGGTGCCGGGGTCGGTGCGCTGACCGGCGGGCTCGATGGCGCGCTCAAGGGCGGGCTCTATGGCGGCGCCGGCGGCGCGATCATCGGCGACCTGATGGACTGAATGCAGCCGATCTCCTCCCGAAAGGACAAAATCATGCCCCTGTTCCTGACCCGTGCGACACTCGCCGCGGCCGCTCTTCTCGCCCTGACGGCATCGGCCAGGGCCGCAGACGACGGTGACAACCTTCTCGACATTCTCTATCTCAGCTGCGCGGAGGCGCATCAGCAGGTTGGCGAGGACGAGCAGAAGGCCGTGGCGCTCGTCACCGAGATGACGAAATACCTGATCGAAAAGCGCGGAATCACGGTGCCGGAGGATCGCGGCGATCTCTCGCAGGCCTTCGGCGAGCTGGTGAAGGCCCACTGCCTGAGCGACCCGGACAGCCTGCTTCTCTCGGCCATCGACCGTTCCATGCGGCAGTTGCTGTAGAGCCCGCCCGGTCAGCGCCCGAAAACCCGGCGATCGCTGATCGCTGCTACACCAGCCGCCCGTCCTGCACGATCAGCGTGCGGGTCATGCGTTCGGCGAGTTCGTGATTGTGGGTGGCGATCAGTGCTGCGGCGCGGGTTTCGCTGCAGACATCGAGAAGCAGGCGCATGACCTCGTCGGCGGTGCGCGGGTCGAGATTGCCGGTCGGCTCGTCGGCAAGCAGCAGGCGGGGACGCGGAGCCAGCGCGCGGGCAAGCGCCACGCGCTGCTGCTCGCCGCCGGAAAGCTGAACCGGATAATGGCCGGCGCGGTCGGCCAGGCCGACCCGGGACAGCATGGCCTCGGCGCGGGCAAAGGGATCGGCGATCCCGGCAAATTCCAGCGGCACGGCGACATTTTCCAGCGCCGTCATATTGGCGATAAGATGGAAAGACTGAAAGACGATGCCGATATGGCCGCCGCGAAACAGCGCCAGCGCGTCTTCGTTCATGGCGGTTATATCCTGGCCGGCAATATGCACGGCGCCGGAATCGGGGCGCTCCAGCCCGGCGATAACCGAGAGCAGGCTCGATTTTCCCGACCCGCTGGGGCCGACCAGGCCAATCGCGGCTCCGGCCTCGACGCGCAGGCCGGCGCCGCGCAGAATATGAACCCGCGCCGCGCCAGTGCCGAGGCTGAGATGCACATCTGCAAGATCGATCATAGCCCCGTTCAAACCATCGCCCATTGGCTGACTATCCGGTTGCGCATCGCCGCGACGAACTTGCGCCTGTTCTCACATAGGCCGATTGCGAAAAATTTCCAGTTTCGCGACCCGGCGAAGCCAGGCTTGCTCGCCGCCGTGCTGATGTCGGCCCTGCTCGCCGCCCCTTCGGGCCGGGCGAGCGCCGGCGAGCAACTCGTTACCCTGGTCGCATTCGGCGATTCGCTCACCGCCGGGCTGGGTCTTGAGCGCGAACAGGCATTCCCCGCCCGCCTCGAAGCCGCCTTGCGCGCTCGCGGCCACGAGGTTCGCATCGTCAATGCCGGGGTATCGGGCGACACCGCCTCGGCCGGCCTGTCGCGGCTCGACTGGACCTTGAGCGGCATCGCCGGCGAGATCGGCGGCGTGGTGCTGGAACTTGGCGCCAACGACGCGCTGCGCGGCATCGACCCGCGGATTACCCGCGACGCCCTCGACGGGATTCTGGCGCGGCTTAACGCGCGAGGCATCAAGGTGCTGCTGGCGGGCATGCGGGCGCCGCCCAATATGGGCAGAGAATTCGGCGGAAAATTCGATACCATCTATCCGCAGCTGGCGGAAAAGCACGGTGTTCTGCTCTATCCGTTCTTTCTTGACGGCGTGGCGGCGCAGGCGGAATTCAACCAGGGCGATGGAATCCATCCCAATACGCAAGGGGTTGCGGTGATCGTGGCGGGCATGACACCATATGCGGAAGAGTTGATTGCCCTGATTCGCGCTGGCCGCGAGATGGGAAAGTGATCCGGGCGGCCTTTGGTATTGGCCGCCAAGGGGCAGGGAAGAGCGATGCCGCGCCTGTTCACCGGGATCGAGATTCCGCCGCAAGTCTGCGAACGGCTGAGCGGCTTGCGCGGCGGCCTTTGCGGCGCGCGCTGGATCGATCCGGAAAACTATCACCTCACCTTGAGATTTCTTGGCGATATCAATGAGAAGGTCGCGGACGACGTTGCCGACCTGCTGTCGCGGGTGCATCGCCATGCCTTCACCATCACACTCGACGGGCTGGGCATGTTCGGCGGCAAGCGGCCACGGGCGATCTTTGCCGGGGTGCGGGCGGACCGCGACCTGATGGCGCTTCAGGCCGAACACGAACAGCTGATGCAGCGCGCCGGCCTGGCGCCGGAGCAGCGCCGCTACACGCCCCATGTCACCCTGGCGCGCCTGCGCGCGGCGCGGCCCAATGCGGTGGCCGCCTATCTGGAAAGCCGCGGCGGATTTTTCAGCACGCCGATCGAGGTTACCCGCTTCGTGCTGTTTTCCTCCCAGCCCTCGCGTGGCGGCGGTCCCTATCTGGTGGAGGAAAGCTATCCGCTGGAGACGCGCGGCAGGGAGCAGGACGGCTTGCGGCAGGGAGCAAATCGATGAGCGGGAGGCTCAGCGGCGCGGCGCGGCAAAAGGCGATTGGCGGCCTTGACGGCTGGCGCGAGGTGGACGGGCGCGATGCCATCGCAAAGCGTTTCGAATTCGCCAATTTCAGCGCCGCCTTCGGCTGGATGGCCCGGGTCGCGCTGGCGGCGGAAAAGATGGACCATCATCCCGAATGGACCAATGTCTACCGCCATGTCGATGTCATTCTGTCAAGCCATGACGCCGGCGGCGTCACGCAGCGCGATATCCGCCTTGCCGCGGCAATGGACGAGCTTGCCCGCCAAATGGCACCGTAACCCGGCCGGGACGCCGCCATCTTGCAGGCAGCTTGCAGGCCGCTGGGCGCACGCCCATGTTGTGAAAGGAGGCGGGGCGAAAGCGCAGGGACGCAACGGCGGGGACGCAACGATGGCAGCGGTTGGAAATAACGAGCACGATCGTGCCGGCCACGATCTTTCCGGCAATGCCGGCAGGAGCCTTGGCGGCAGCAACCTGCCCGCCGTCCTGGCCGGCAATGAAAAGCGGGTGCGGCGCGATTTCTGGATCAAGCTGAAGCGTTATGCCGCCCGCCTGCCGTTTGCCGAGGACCTTGTTGCCGCCTATTTCTGCGCGCTCGATCCGGCGACCCCGGCAAGAGCCAGGGGCCTGCTGTTCGCCGCCCTGGCCTATTTCATCCTGCCCGCCGATTTCATTCCCGATTTTCTCGCCGGCATCGGTTTTTCAGACGATTTCGCGGTGCTGATGATGGCGATCGGCCTGATCCGCGCCCATATGCTGCCCGCCCATCGCGCCGCCGCCCGCAAAGCTCTGGCCAGCCTCGATGACTGGCCTTGATGACTGGCCTTGATGACCGGCCTCTATGACCGGGCGGAGGACCGCGGCTGAGGGCGGCCGCCGCGCCTAGGGGTTTGGCGCCACCACGATCTTGCCCTTGACCTCGCGGCGCGCGATGGCGCCGAGCGCCTCGACGGTGCTCTCGAGGGCATAGACATGGTCAACATGGGGCTTGAGCTTGCCGCCATGCACCCATTCCAGGATCTGCACATTGTTGGCGCGGCTTGCCGCCGGATCGCGAAAGGCGAATTCGCCCCAGTTGACGCCGATGATCGCATTGCCCTTGAGCAGGCACAGATTGAGCGCGATGCGCGGAATGTCGCCGCCGGCGAAGCCGATGACGAGAAAGCGCCCGTTCCAGCCGGTGGCGCGCAAGGCGGCCTCGGCATGGGCGCCGCCGACCGGATCATAGACGACATCGACCCCGGCGCCGTCGGTGCGCGCCTTGAGGCCGGCCTTGATATCTTCCTTTTCATAATTGAGGGTGTCGTCGGCGCCGTGGGCGCGGCAGAAGGCTAGCTTTTCCTCGCTCGACGCGCAGGCGATAACCCGCGCGCCCATGGCCTTGGCGATCTCGATGGCGGCGATACCGACCCCGCCCGAGGCACCGAGCACGGCAACCGTTTCACCGGCCTTCAGCGCGGCGCGGTCCTTGAAGGCGTGCAGGGTGGTGCCATAGGCGATGATGAGACCGGCGGCGACTTCGTCGGAAAGTCCCTGTGGTATCGCGATCAGCCGCGCCGCCGGCACGGCAGCGAACTGGCGCGCGCCGCCCCAGCCGATATGGCCCATGACGCGATCGCCCGGCGCCACTCCCTCGACATCGGCGCCGACGGCAACCACGGTGCCGGCAAGTTCGCCGCCTGGAGAAAAGGGCAGCGGCGGGCGGGTCTGGTATTTTCCGGCGACGATCAATGTATCGAAGAAATTGAGCGCCGCGGCACCAACCTCGACCACGACCTCGCCTGGCCCGGCCTCGGGGCGGGGGATATCGACGATCCGGAGATCCTCGGGCGGCCCGAAGGCGGTACACAAGACTGCTTTCATCATCGGTTCCTCGACACGCGGCCAGCGGTTAGCATGGTGGGCGGCAATTGCCCGGCATAGACACCTGACGGCGCCGCCAATGGCGCCCGGACCAAGCCTTGGGCGGGCGCAGGTATAGGGCCGGGATCGAAGCGCGGCAAGGGATGGGGCAAGGCGGGATGCACAAGCCAAGACCGGTCAGGGGCTATTTTGCCATCGGCGTGGAAGGCATTTCCAAGCCGATGAATCTGGGCAACCTGATGCGGTCGGCCCATGCTTTCGGCGCCAGTTTCATTTTTACCGTCGATGCCCATTACTCGGTGCGCAAATCGCGCTCCGACACCTCGAAATCGGTCTATCACCTGCCCTATTACCCCTGGGACAGCGTTGATGACATGCAGATGCCCCGGGACTGCCGCCTGGTCGGCGTCGAACTGACCGACGACGCGGTCGAATTGCCCAGCTTCCGCCACCCGTCGCGGGCCGCCTATGTGCTGGGGCGCGAACGCGGCTCGCTGTCGGGCGAAATGCTGGCGCGGTGCGAATTCGTGGTGCGCATTCCGACCGCCTTCTGCATCAATGTCGCGACCGCCGGCGCCATCGTCATGTATGACCGTGTGCGCGCCCTGGGCGGCTTTCCCGACCGCCCGGTACGCGCCGGAGGACCGAAACCTGAATGAAATCAGGCATTGAACCGCGCCGGTGCCGTATTCTCGCCCCATTGGCGCGCAGGCTGGGGAACTTCGATTCGATTGCGCCGCGCCCCGGTGGGCGGCTTTTCAACAGGCGGCGGGGCAGTTAACGAGATGTAAACAAATCCGGCTAATATGGACCGATCATGATTCTTCGCATTCTCAACCTCTCGAACCCCTTGCGCGCCCTCGCCATCGCCGGGGCTCTGGCCGTGACCGGTGCCACAGGCGCCGGAGCCGAGGGAACCGAACGCCTTGGCCAGGACAATGACTGGGCGGCCTATGCTGCGGAAAACGACGGCGGAAAGACCTGCTACACGCTGTCGACGCCCAAGGACATGGCGCCCAAGAACGTCAATCGCGATCCGGTCTATTTTTTCGTCACCTTCAGGCCCAAGGACAAGATCCGCAACCAGGTGTCGGTGATTATCGGCTACCCGTTCAAGGAAGGCAGCACCGCCAGCGTGGAGATCGGCGCCAGCAAGTTCACGCTGTTCACCGACGACAACAAGGCCTGGATCGACGACGTTGCCGAGCAGGACAAACTGGTGGCGGCGATGAAGGCCGGCGCGACGATGACCGTGAGCGGCACGTCCCATCGCGGCACCAATACCAGCGACAAATATTCACTGTCGGGAATTTCCGCTTCGCTTGGCCGCATCGCCAAGGCCTGCCCTTGATCCCTCCGCGCCGCCACTGCGCCCTCGCCTCGCCCCGCCGCGATGTGCTATGAGGACGCTCGAACAACCGACAAAGCGTGAACATGAGCACCGTGGCGGATATAGCGCGGCCGGCAAAACCGGCATTGGCGGCAAGCCAAGAGAATAGCGGCGCGGCGCCGAGCCTGGCCGGTGCCGGGCGCGCCGAAATCGCGCGGGCGCTGGGCGATCTTGGCGTGCCGGAAAACCAGCGGCGCATGCGCGTGGCCCAGCTGTGGCAATGGATCTACGGCCGCGGCGCCACCGGCTTTGACGACATGAGCAATGTCGGCAAGGAATTGCGCGGCGCCCTTGGCGATCATTTCTCCCTTGCGCGGCCGCAAATCGTCAGCGCCCAGCTGTCCGCCGACGGCACGCGCAAATGGCTGCTGCGCAGCCAGCCCGGCACCAGCGCGCCCGCCGAGTTCGAATGCGTCTATATCCCGGAAGAAGACCGCGGCACGCTGTGCATCTCCAGCCAGGTCGGCTGTTCGCTGACATGCTCCTTCTGCCATACCGGGACGCAGCGCCTGTTGCGCAACCTGACCGCGGCGGAAGTGGCCGGCCAGATCCTGGTGGCCCGCGACGCGCTTGGCGAATGGCCGGGCGCCGAACGCCCCACGGACGGCGCCCTGCCGCTGGCGCCGCGCGCCATCACCAATATCGTGCTCATGGGCATGGGCGAACCGCTGCACAATTTCGACAATGTACGCGACGCCATGGCCACCGCCAGCGACAATGAAGGCCTTGGCTATTCGAAGCGGCGGATCACGCTGTCGACATCGGGCGTGGTGCCGCAGATCGCGCGCTGGGGCGCGGAGGCCGGCACCATGCTGGCGATCTCGCTGCATGCGGTGCGCGACGAATTGCGCGACGAACTGGTGCCGATCAACCGCAAGCACCCGATCAGGGACCTGCTGGCGGCCTGCAGGGCCTATCCCGGGGTGTCCAATGCGCGGCGCATCACCTTCGAATATGTCATGCTCGACGGCATCAACGATTCGGACGCCGACGCCAGGGAACTGGTGCGGCTGATGGCCGGCATTCCGGCCAAGATCAACCTCATTCCCTTCAATCCGTGGCCCGGAACCGCCTATGACTGCTCGCCCTGGGACCGCATCGAGGCCTTCGCCGAGATCATCAACCGGGCCGGCTATTCGAGCCCGGTGCGCAGTCCGCGGGGGCGCGATATCATGGCAGCCTGCGGCCAGCTCAAGTCGGCCAGCGAACGCCAGGCCAGCGAAGTCAAAGCCAGCAAAGCCGGGGCCAAATCATCATGATCGTGTTGCGCATCGCCGCGCGCCTGGCGATTGTCGCCCTCGCGCTCTTTATAGCCGGTTTTGCCAGCGCGCTGACCATATTGTTCGGGCTTCAGCATCTTTACGAGGTCACGCTGCCCGGCGAGGGCGCGCCGCTGGATCTTGTCCTCAATGCCCTCCTGCTGGCGGCCGCGGCCGGCGTCGCGATCAGCCAGTTTTCGCTGGGGCTGGTGGCGGCGGTGATCCTGCTTTGCGAATTCCTGTCCTTGCGCTCGTGGCTGATCTATGTCGCCACAGGCGCGATTTCGGCCACCATCGCGGTGCTGTCGGTGGAGGAATTCGGGATCGATGCCAAGACGGCGCAGATGGCCAATCGCGACATGCTGCTGTTCATCGCCGCGGGCCTGGTCGGCGGCCTGGTCTACTGGCTGATCGCCGGGCGGCGGGCGGGAGCGGCAATTGCGCCGCGCGGCAAGGGGGCGGAGGAGCGCCAAGCGTCGCCTCGTTGACGCCTATCCCTCATTGGCGATGGCGCTGGTGGCCTCGCGGCGGCGACCCAGCCAGTGAACGAGCATGCCCAGAAAAGCCAGCACCAGCCAGCCTGGGGCGGCCAGCAGCGACAGCAGCACAGGATCCCACAACAAGGCATAGGCGCCGTCCGACAGGAGGGTCTGAATCCGCGTCAGACTTGCGCCATTGATGTCGCTCCAGATTTCGCCCAGCGGCGTCATGACCAGCGTGTTGGAAGCGATCGTCTTGACGCCGTCGACGATGAAGGCGACGAAGGCCATCGCCATCAGGAACAGGCCGAATAGCCGCAACAGCAACATGCATCTGCACTCCGCAAGAATTCCAGGCCGCTCGGCGGCGGGACCGGCGGGGATCCGCACCCTGCTTTGACGGCCGCGCGCGCGATTCGCCGCGCCTGACACCATATAGGCGGGCGGCGCGGCGGCGCAAAGACATATGACGCAGACTACTTGCGCGCCAAGTGCCGGTCGCTATAGTGCGCCGCGCATGAGATGCTTCTGGAGGGGTGGCCGAGTGGTTGA
>JAGREZ010000001.1:4397-7016 GCA_020446285.1 Geminicoccaceae bacterium | reverse complement strand
CCGACAAGGCGACGATGGAAGTCGAGGCTGTCGACGAAGGCACGCTCGGCCGCATCCTCGTTCCCGCCGGAACCGAAAACGTCGCGGTCAACACGCCCATCGCCATGCTGCTCGAAGAGGGCGAGGATGCGTCCGCGCTCGATGCTTCGGCTCCGGCCGCTCCATCGGCGAAGCCTGCCGAAGCCCCTGCCCCGATACCCGCCGCGAAAACCGAACCCGCAGGCACGCCAGCGCCTGTCGCTCCGGCCCCGCAAGTGGCGACCACAGGCTCGACCGAAAGGATCTTCGCAAGCCCGCTCGCCCGGCGCATGGCGGAGAATGCGGGGCTCGACCTCGCGCGCATTTCCGGCAGCGGTCCACATGGTCGTATCGTCAAGGCAGACATCGAAAGGGCCGTCAAGAGCGGTGGCGCGGCTGCACAGACCCCCGCACCTGCCGGTGCCGCAAGCCTGCCGCCCGCCACCCCGACGGCCCCGCCCGAGCGCGCCTACAGGGAAATCCCGCTCAACAACATGCGCAAGGTGATCGCCCGTCGGCTCACCGAATCCAAGCAGCAGGTTCCGCATTTCTATCTCTCGCTCGACTGCGAGCTCGACGCCCTGCTCGATCTGCGCAAGCAGCTCAACGGACGGCCGGGCGCCGACTACAAGCTCTCGGTCAACGATCTGGTCATCAAGGGGGTGGCACTTGCGATGAAGGCGCATCCCGCCGTCAACGCGCAATGGGGCGGCGACCGGCTGTTCCAGCTCGAGGAGATCGACGTTTCGGTGGCGGTGGCCATCGATGGCGGACTCATCACGCCCATCATCCGCGATGCCGACAAGAAGAGCGTTGTCGCCATCTCCAACGAGATGAAGGACCTCGCCTCCCGTGCAAAGGCGGGCAAGCTGCAACCGCACGAGTTCCAGGGCGGTGGCTTTTCCGTCTCCAATCTCGGCATGTTCGGGATCAGGAACTTCTCCGCCGTCATCAATCCGCCACAATCCTGCATTCTCGCCGTGGGTGTTGGCGAACAACGGCCGGTGGCAAAGGATGGCAAGCTCGATATCGCCACGGTCATGAGCGTGACACTCAGCGTCGATCACCGGGTGGTCGATGGCGCACTCGCCGCCGAATGGCTCTCCACCTTCAGGCAGCTGATCGAAGACCCGCTCGGCCTCCTGCTCTGAAAAGTAGATTGGGGACGGAAACCGCATGACAACGGACACATACGACCTCGTGGTCGTCGGCGGCGGCCCCGGCGGCTATGTCGCGGCGATCCGCGCCGCACAGCTCGGCATGAAGACCGCACTCATCGAGCGCGAGCATCTGGGCGGAATCTGTCTCAACTGGGGCTGCATTCCGACCANNGCGCTGCTGCGCTCGGCCGAGATCTTCGACCATATGAACCATGCGAAGTCCTTCGGCCTCAAGGTCGAGGGCGCGAGCTACGATCTCGACGCTGTGGTCAAGCGCAGCCGCGGCATTGCCAGCCAGTTGTCAAAGGGCGTCGCGCATCTGCTCAAGAAGAACAAGGTCACGGTGGTCATGGGCACCGCCCGCCTGACTGATAAAAAAGCGCTGGAAGTCGAGACAAAAGACGGAAAGAAGCGCATCGAAAGCCCGCACATCATCCTCGCCACGGGTGCCCGCGCCCGCCAGCTTCCGGGGCTCGAATCCGATGGCAAGCTGGTGTGGAGCTACAAAGACGCGATGGTCGCCGACGTGGTGCCGAAGTCGCTGCTGGTCGTCGGCTCCGGGGCGATCGGTATCGAATTCGCCAGCTTCTTCCGCTCGCTCGGCTCGGAAGTCACCGTCGTCGAGGTGATGGATCGCGTGCTGCCGGTCGAGGACGCCGAAATCTCGACCTTCGCCCGCAAGGCGTTCGAAAAACGCGGCATGACCATCATCACCGGCGCGCAGGTGAAAAGCCTCAAACGTGGTTCGAACAGTGTCGAAGCCACCATCGAGGCTGACGGGCGAAGCGACCGGAAGACTTTTGACAGAGTCATCATGGCCACCGGCATTGTTGGCAATGTCGAAGATCTCGGGCTCGAACAGGCAGGCGTGAAGATCGACCGCTCCCATGTGGTCATCGACGAATGGTGCCGCACCGGCGTGGACGGGCTCTACGCCATCGGCGATCTCGCCGGGCCACCCTGGCTGGCGCACAAGGCAAGTCATGAAGGCGTGCTCTGCGTCGAGAAGATCGCCGGACTGGAGACCGCCCACCCTCTCGACACGACAAAAATCCCCGGCTGTACCTACTGCACTCCGCAGGTCGCCTCGCTCGGCTACACCGAGGAAGCCGCGAAGAAGAAGGGCTACAAGGTGAAGACCGGCCGCTTTCCCTTCATCGGCAACGGCAAGGCCATCGCACTCGGCGACAGCGAGGGGCTCATCAAGACCGTGTTCGACGAGGCCACCGGCGAACTGCTTGGCGCCCACATGATCGGTGCCGAAGTCACCGAACTGATTCAGGGCTACGCCGTCGCCCGCCAGCTCGAAGGCACCGAACTCGACCTGATCGCCACCGTCTTCCCGCACCCCACCCTTTCCGAAATGATGCACGAAGCCACCCTTGACGCCTACGGCCGCGCCATACACTTCTAGAATGATGCCGGATGCCGTCGCGATCTC
>JAGREZ010000001.1:0-4168 GCA_020446285.1 Geminicoccaceae bacterium | reverse complement strand
CGATTTTCCGGATTTGACGGCGGCCGTGTACGAACTGCTGAGCCTCGCTGCTCGTGAGGGCCTGCCTGACTACGGGGATGGCGAGCCACCGCCGGATGTGCGAGTGTTGTACGAGATCCTCGTTGCGTTGCGGGAACGAAACTGATGCGGAACAGCCTACAGGATGAGCCTCGCCTCAAGCTCGATATCAGCGGAGCATTCGCCCGGCGGGTCACGCTCGATGGTGCCAATCTGGCATTCGCCAATCTGTCGGGCGCTGATCTCGCCAACGCAAGTTTTCGCGGAGCGAACTTCTACCGGGCGAAGATGGACGGGACGAACCTGCGGGGAGCGGATCTGCGGGATGCAAAAAATCTCACGGCGGAACAGATCGACCGGGCGATTATAGACAATGACACGCGACTCCCGGACAATCTCGCTCACCTCGAACCGAACCACTGATCCGAACATGAGCACAATCACCATCACCCCACCCCGGCAAATCCAGCGCAAACCCGCATGGATTCGTGTCAAGGCGCCGACCTCCGAGGGGTATCACGATACCCGCCGGCTGCTGCGCTCGAAGAATCTCGTCACCGTGTGCGAGGAGGCCGCCTGTCCGAATATCGGCGAGTGCTGGCAGAAGAAGCACGCGACCGTGATGATCCTCGGCGACACCTGCACCCGTGCCTGCGCCTTCTGCAACGTCAAGACGGGGCGGCCACAACTGGTCGATCCGAAGGAGCCCGCGAACCTCGCCGAAGTCGTGGTGACCATGGGGCTCGAACATGTGGTCATAACCTCGGTGGACCGCGACGACCTGGCGGATGGCGGCGCGACCCAGTTCATTCGCTGCATCGAGGAGATCCGCAAGGCCTCGCCCTCGACCACCATCGAGATTCTCACCCCCGATTTCCTGCGCAAACCGGGTTCGGTGGAAAAAATCGTCGAGGCCCGCCCCGACGTCTACAATCACAATCTCGAAACCGTGCCGCGCCTCTACCGCACCGTCCGCCCCGGCGCACGCTATTTCCATTCGCTCCGCCTGTTGCAGCAGGTCAAGGAACTCGACCCGTCAATGTTCACCAAGTCCGGCATCATGGTCGGGCTCGGCGAGGAGAAACGCGAGGTGCTGCAGGTCATGGACGACATGCGCGCCGCCGACATCGATTTTCTGACGATCGGCCAGTATCTGCAGCCCACGCCCCGCCATCACAAGGTGGAGTGCTTCGTTCATCCGGACGAGTTCAAGGTTTACGAACGTTCCGCGCGGGCCAAGGGCTTTTCCATGGTCTCGGCGAGCCCGCTCACCCGCTCGTCCTATCTCGCCGGCGACGATTTCGCCCGCCTGCGCGAGGCGCGCGACGCCAAGCTCGCCCGTACCGCCTGAAGGCCGCTTCTCACCCATGCCGACCCATGCCGAAAGGCGGCACCTTCCCTACACGCCCGAACAGCTCTACGAGCTGGTCGCGAATGTCGAGCAGTACCCGCAGTTCCTGCCCTGGTGCAAGGCCTGCCGGATCACAAAAAGGGAAGGCGACACCTTCCACGCCGATCTCGTCATTGCCTTCAAGATCTTCCGCGAACGCTTCACCTCAAAGGTCAAACTGATCCCCGAAACCGGAGTCGACGTCGAATACATCAACGGCCCCTTCCGCTACCTCAACAATCACTGGCGCTTCGAACCCGACGAAGACGGCGGCTGCATCGTCGATTTCTTCGTCGATTTCGAGTTCAAGTCACGAATCCTGCAAAACCTGATCGGGTTGCTGTTCGAGGAAGCGGTGAAAAGAATGGTGGTGGCATTCGAGAAAAGGGCGGAGCAATTGTATGAGCCAAAAAAGAAGAAATAGCGATACCACAACCATCAATTGAGCAATGCCGCAACCTTCAAACGAATGTCTATTGCCACTCGCAAGATTTGATGTTCTAATGCTCTACATGGATCGTTCACTCATTCAGCACATGCTGAAAGTTTCTACCCCGGACAGGTGCAAGGAAACATGCACCGAGAATGCGCACCATATCCACAGCGTGGATTAGCTGGGTTTTTGTCGCTGGTGCATAACTCATGAATTTTGCACCGCCGAGATTAACTTGCTAAAGACTCAGCCGGCAATATCTGAAAAGCAAGCACTGAAGCATATTTCCTCGTAATATGGCAGAGTGTAGGTAATGTTCGTATTGAATGAAATAGAATCGTCCCATGCTCGAAGGCTGGATCGGTCGGCACATCTTATGAAAGCTTCTCACGAAATCGATTAGCATCGACGATAAGACGAACTGAAAGTTGCTCGACATCAATCCGGTTTTCACGACGCATTCTTTCTGGGTGGTTTGTCCAAACGATAGCTGGACGATCCGCTTTGTGTTCCTTGTAGACTGCCAGGCATCCTCCGGGGTCGTAAAACTTCCAGTCGCCCGGAGCAATGCGCTCGATAGCAGGATTGACAATCTTGTCAGAGGCGAAATCGGCCGTTGCCAATATAATCGCCGTTGGGCGGAATCGATCCACTTCATATATCAAGCTCTCAATACAAAGTTTCACCTGTACATCAAGGGAGTGCGACGAAGGGTTACCATTAGCGGCACCAATTTTTGCTAGGTTACTCCATCCTATGTGCTCATGTAGACGTTCATTTTCTACTGGTATTTCAAGTGTGCGAAGAGCATCTTTGGTAATTGTTCTAGCAAACCCCCTAAATTGATTTGCAGGCGGGTTTTCTTTAGCAAGCACTTCAGCCCTTGCAAAAGATTTGCTGAACGTGGCCAGTGATGGGTCGGCCCAACCTCGTGTCGCCTTGCCAACAAACAATATACGAAGGTCCGCGTTTTCTCCGCCTACCGGCACAAACACATGGGCCGGCGAATAACTTGCCATTTGACGGCGTAGGGTCGAGAAGCGATCGTAAATTTCTTGTGTAATTAGGGGAACCATCGTCTTAGCTTCCTTTTGAATGCTGGCGACATCGTTGACTGCAAATCCATCTCATTGCAGGCTGGCAGCCGACCTCGCGTAACGGGCGTTACGGCAAATCACCGCTGTGGATCGTAGTGTGCGGCGCCCAGCAGGCCCGGGGTCGGGTGGGTGACGGTGGCGATGCGGATGGGGTTGACGAAGGTGCGCAGACGGCCCTTTTCCAGGAAGTTTTTCGTCAGCAGTTCGCGATCGAGCATGTCGCCGAGGCGGGCGAGGACGCCGCCGCAGAGGAAGACGCCGCCCCTCGCGCCGAAGGTGAGTGCGAGGTCGCCGGCAATCGAGCCGATGAGTGCGGAGAAGATACGCACCGTTTCGATGCAGACGGGACAAGTCCTGTCGCGGGCGCTGCCCGTGACCTCGGCCGGAGTGGTCGCCTCGAACGCGACACCGTCGATGGCGGCGAGACTGCGTGCAACCCGCAGGAGGCCCGGACCGGACAGCACCCGTTCGCAGGAGACGTGCGGCCATTCCTTGCGCAGTTCGCGCAGGATGGTGTCCTCACGTTCGGAATGCGGCGCGAAGGAGGCGTGACCGCCCTCGCTGGCAATGGGCCGCCAACCATCCCCCACGGGCACGAGCGCGGCGACGCCAAGACCCGTGCCGGGACCGAGCACAGCGATGGGCCAACCGGGCTCGCACACGCCGACGCGCACGATATCGAGGTCGGTTTCGCCCAGATGCGGCACCGCCAGGGCCTGGGCAACGAAATCGTTGATGACGGAAAGACTCGAAACGTCGAGCTCACGCTGCAATGCCGCGATGGAGAACTGCCAGTGGGAATTGGTGAAGCGGATCTGGTCGCCGTCGACCGGCGTTGCCACCGCCAGCACCATGGTGGAAACATTGCGCGTGCCGAGATAGGCGCGGATCGCCTCGGCGGGGCCCGCATGACCGGCGGTGGAGAGGTTGCGGATGTCGGACAATCCGCGCTCCTCGTCGAAGAGCGCGAAACGGGCATTGGTGCCGCCGATGTCGGCGACCAGCATTCCGGCGTGGTCCATTCGATGCCCCTCCTCAGTCGCCGAGGCAGATCCCGAGACCGCGGGCGGTACGGACCAGCGTGTCGTCCGGGTCAACGGCCTGATACTGGGCGCAGGCATCGGCTATGGGGACATCGACCACCTGCCGGTTCTGCCATGCGACCATGCGGTCGAAGCGGCCTTCGGCTATGAGGTCGACGGCTGCGACACCGAAGGCCAGGCCGAGAAT
>JAGREZ010000613.1:502-1876 GCA_020446285.1 Geminicoccaceae bacterium | reverse complement strand
GACTTGCCGACATTCGGCAGCCCGACGATGCCGCAGTTGAAGCCCATTGCGGACCCTTCATTCTCGGGGGAGGAACTCGCAGCCTTTTGGCCAAATTCGCGAGCCGTTGCAAGGTCCCGGAAAAAAGGAAGCCCCCCGGAGGCTCCGGGGGGCTTCGCTCGGCGATTGGACCGGTTTGGAGGCGGTCTTAGCCGACGCGCTTCAGGTTCTCGGCCGAGCTCTTGCCGTTCTTGCCGCGAACGAGCTCGTACTCGATTTTCTCGCCCTCGCGCAGGCCGTCCATGCCGGCACGCTCGACAGCGGAAATGTGGACAAAGGCGTCAGGGCCGCCATTGCTGGGCTGGATGAATCCGTAACCCTTCGTGGTGTTAAACCACTTAACAGTACCAGTCTGCAAAACTTGACCTCTATGAGTAGTGCACCGCAAGCAACGTGCTCGCGATGAGATCGCCTCGGCGCGTATTCCTGTGGAAGTTTCATCCAAAACGATCCGAATGCCTTATGAAGCAGGCTCAATCGGGACGCAAGCTGTTCTTTTGGGAAAAGCCTGCCATTATCAGACCATTCGGCGGCGTTTCAGGAGGGCGGCGGCCGGAACCGCCGCCCGAAGAGCACTCCCGATCAGTAGGCGATGACCAGATCGGCATAGACGCGATAGTCGAAAATCGTGTCATTGTTACCGGTGATCGGCGCCTCGATCGCCGAGCCAAGCTGGATGCGGTCGGTGATCCTGTAGCGGAAACCACCGGCGGCGGTCATGGTCGTCCGCCGGTTGGTGCTGCCGAAATTGAGCGCGTCGACGCCGTCGAGCTGGCCGAGCGCACCGTCGAGACGTTCGCCGTTCTTCGTCGCCGTGTAGCCATTCAGCTCCACGAGCGGAAAGAAGCCCGGCAGCACCTCATAGTCGGCATGCATGGAATAGTGAAGGAACGAGGTGTCCTCGTCGTCATCGAGAGCGAAGTTTCCGCCGAAACTCGCCTGCAGGCCGAGATCCCCGACGGACGTCGCACCCGTGACGAACGGATTGACGAAGCCGTCGCCATCGCCGCCGAGCTTGATACCGCTGGCATCGAGATCATTGATCGGCACTTCGTAGCGCAGCCCGGCCGAGACGATCGTATCGCTCGCGGGGTCCATGAAGAACGCATATTTCAGGCCGAAGGCAATGTTGAGGAAACCATCCTCGTCCTCGAGCACATCGTCGAAGTCGAAATCGGCGTAGCCATCCTTGGTGGCGATGAAACCGAGCCGCTCCGTCAGCGCGATGCGTGCCTGGATGGCGCCGACGTCGACATTGCCGCCGCCCGTGACGAACTCGTCCGGCAGCTCGTGGTGGAAGTAGATACCGCGCACTTCCGTGGTGATGTAGGGCGT
>JAGREZ010000613.1:0-424 GCA_020446285.1 Geminicoccaceae bacterium | reverse complement strand
GAGTCCGAGAAATTTTCCGTTTTCCTGGGCACCGGCCGTGGCGGGCACGAGGAGGGCGGCGAGGGCGAGGAGCTTGCCCCGTTGCAGAGGCGTTGTCGAAAGCATGTCTTGAACCTTCATCAAAAGGAAGAGAAACGGCTGGATTCCAGCATATTCGCTCGTTTTTCCCTACTCCACGCTTCGTCGCATGCAGGGGAATTCCTTCATCTATGGCCGTATTGTCACAGAACGGTGTGACTGGTTTCAAGATGCTGCAAGGTTAATGTCAGGATGTCCTCGAATATGTCTGATGTTACTCGTCAGTAGAGAATTAAGTGCGATTCATCCATCGGCGATGTATTTGCATGGGAACGTATTGAACGTTATTGTAGAAAATGCGTTAACTATATTTAGTTTTTTTGGTAAACTGTTGATTTATCTATAG
>JAGREZ010000581.1 GCA_020446285.1 Geminicoccaceae bacterium | reverse complement strand
CCTGGACGGCGGCACACCGGACCCTTCGCTACTGCCTTGCGATCGCCGGTCACAAGGAAGAGGAGAGCTGGTCGCTGGCGACGATCAAGGCGCGGCTCGAACAGTGGGCCTGCAGTTCGGAACTGACCCTGTCGATCCTGCACATGCTGCGTTCGGACATGAAGGCCGGACAGGTCCTCTGCACGGATGATCTGGAGGAAATCGAGGGGCTTCCCGGCGCCGGCCAGGTCCGCATCTTCACCGAACAGGCACCCAACGCACAAAGCCGCCTGACCCTCGCCGACAGCCGGGACCGCTTCGGCCTGCGCCGCCCGCGGCTCGAATGGAACCTGACCGATCTGGATTTCCACACGATGCGCGAAGCGGTGCGGGGCTTCGGCGCGGAACTGGCGACGGCCGATCTCGGGCGGGTGCGCATGGCCGACTGGCTCCGCGCCGAACAGCCCGAATTCCCGTCGACCCGCACCGATCGCGTCGCCCATCATCACCATATCGGCACCACCCGGATGGCCGACGATCCGAAGACCGGTGTCGTCGACCGCGATGCGAGGGTCTTCGGTATCGACAATCTCTACATAGCCGGTTCCAGCATCTTCACGACCGGCGGCTATGCCAATCCGACGATGACCATCATCCAGCTCACATTGCGTCTCGCCGATCACCTCCGCACCAGACTTGCCTGATGCAGCGGGGAACCGGGCATGATGAACTCGCATCGAGGTGCCGCCGGGCCAGCCGGATGATGGAGGAGGCGGGGCTCGATCTGGTCCTCGCCACGACGGAACCGGAACTTCGCTGGCTCTGCGGTTTCCACACGCCTTTCTGGCAAAGCCCGACGCGGCCATGGTTCGCCCTTCTCGACCTCGCGGGCGATGTTCATGCGGTCATCCCCGCCATTGGCGAGGTGTGCATGAAGAAGGGCCGCACCGCCTCGATCCGCACATGGACCTCGCCGGCACCCGCGGATGAGGGGGTGACGCTGCTCGCGGGACGCATCGGCGAACTGGCGGGCCCGCGCGCACGCATCGGCATCTCATGCGGGCCGGAGACCCATCTGCGCATGCCGCTTGGCGACCATGCGCGGCTTCTGGGCCTGCTGCCCGATGTGACCTGGCAGGATGCAACACCCCTCTGGCGACGCCTCGTGACGATCAAGGGCGAGGAGGAGATCGGGCGGATCGCCATTGCCGCGGGGTGCACCTGCGACGCCTTCGACGCCCTTTTCCCGAAGCTTCGTCCGGGTCTGAGCGAACGCGAGGTCTTTCGCATGATGCGCATGGAAGCGCTTTCGGCCGGCCTCGACGAGATTCCCTACCTTGTCGGTGGTGCGGGGCCGGGCGGCTATGGCGACATCATCTCCCCGCCGGGCGACCGGGCGCTTGCGGATGGCGATGTGCTGATGCTCGACACGGGCGCCACATTCGACGGCTATTTCTGCGATTTCGACCGCAACTTCGCCATCGGCCGGCCGGATGATGCGGTGCGTTCCGTCTATGCCCGCGTGCACGAGGCGCTCGAGGCCGGACTCGAGGCGGCGCGCCCCGGCATCGCCTGCTGCGAACTGTTCGGGGCGATGCAGTCGATCCTCGTTCAGGGCGGTGGCGGCGACGGGGCAGTCGGGCGTCTCGGCCACGGTGTCGGCATCCAGCTCACCGAATGGCCCTCGATCACGGCCGGCGACCGCACCGTTCTCGAACCGGGCATGGTTCTCGCACTCGAGCCCGGCCTCGCCTTCGGCGATCGCAAGGCGATGGTTCACGAGGAGAACATCGTTGTCCGCGACAAGGGGGCGGAACTCCTGACCCGCCGCGCGCCGGCCGAAATTCCGGTCGTCCGCTGACGGCACCCGGCCCCGCCCCGCGTCATGCGAACCTTCCCGCAAGGCTCTTGACCGTTTTCGCGCATGCGGGCAGATGGGCGCCGCGATTGCAGGGCGAGCATGCGGGAACGCGTTTGCGGGAAGGAAATGAATGGAATGACAATTCGCGTCACGGTCTGGAACGAGAATATTCACGAACGGGAAAACGGGATCGTCGCCGGGATCTATCCCGAGGGAATCCATGGAACGATCGCCGCGGCACTGAATGCCGAGGGCGATATCGAGGCGGACTGCGCGACATTGCAGGAGCCGGAACATGGTCTTTCCGTCGAACGGCTCGCGCGGACCGATGTGCTGTTCTGGTGGGGGCATGCTGCCCATGCCGAGGTGGAGGACGCGATCGCCGGGCGGGTCTGCGAGGCCGTGTGGAGCGGCATGGGAATCGTGTTCCTGCATTCGGCGCATTTCTCCAAGCCGTTCAAGCGTCTCATGGGTGCACCGTGCAATCTGTCGTGGCGCGAGGCCGGCGAACGTGAACGGTTGTGGGTGACATCCCTCAACCATCCGATCGCCCGCGGGATCGACCGGTATTTCGAACTGGAACAGGAAGAGATGTATGGCGAGCCCTTCGGCGTGCCGGAGTCGCTCGAGACCGTGTTCACGAGCTGGTTCCAGGGAGGTGAGGTGTTCCGTTCGGGGCTCACCTACAAACGCGGTGCCGGCAACATCTTCTACTTCCGTCCGGGCCACGAGACCTATCCGAGTTATCACGACGCGAATGTGCGCATGGTGCTGCGCAACGCCGCCCGGTGGGCGTACAACCCGGCGGCGCGGGTGGCCGATCCCGTATCCGCTCCCAATGTGCCCGTCGAAAGGGCGCCGGAGACGATCGAGCACCGGGGCCCGAGGCTCCATGCTCCGGGCCAGAAGGGTTTCGTCTGACCATGGCGGTTTCGAATGCCGGGCCCGTTCGCCTGCTGATTCTCGGGACGGGCCGCATGGCCGCGAACCATGTGGAGCATTTTCGCGGTATTGACGGCGTGCGTGTGGTCGCCGGTGTCGACAGCAATTCGGAACGGCTTGCCGGTTTCGGGGAGGAGTTCGGCATCGAGCACCGTTTCTCCTCGTTCGGGGAAGCTCTTGAATGGGGAGACTTCGATGCTGTCGCCAATGTGACGCCCGATGCTGTCCATCATGCAACGACATTGCCGGTCCTTGCGGCGGGAAAGCACATTCTCTGCGAGAAACCGCTTGCGACCTGCGAGGCGGATGCACGCGGGATGGCGGATGCCGCCGCGCGGGCGGGTGTCGTTGCCATGGTCAATCTGAGTTACCGCCGGGTTGAGGCCATGCAGAAGGCGGCGGCGATGGTGGCGGAGGGAGCCATCGGCCCGATCCGCCATTTCGAGGCGAGTTATCTGCAGAGCTGGCTCACCCAGTCCGCATGGGGTGACTGGCGAACGAGGCCCGAATGGCTGTGGCGTCTTTCGACGGCGCACGGATCGAAGGGGGTGCTCGGCGATGTCGGCATTCACATCCTCGATTTCGCGACCTTCGTCGCCGGCCAGTTCGTGCGCGAGGTTTCGTGCAGGCTCGCGACCTACGACAAGGCGCCGGGCGGGCGCATCGGTGACTATGTGCTCGATGCCAATGACAGCGCCACGCTTCAGGTCACGCTCGACAATGGCGCGCTCGGCACCGTCTCCGCATCGCGCTTCGCCTCCGGTCACATCAACGATCTGCGCCTTCGGATCTACGGCGAGAAGGGCGGTCTCGAGGTCCTGTTCGAGAAATCGGGCAGCACGCTCAATGCCTGTCTTGGCGGCGATCTGGAGGAAGCGCGCTGGACCAGCGTTCCAACCGACCCGGTGCCGACGATCTACGAAACCTTCATCGCCGCCATTCGCGGCGAGGTCGCACCCGACCCGGACTTCAACCGGGGCGCACGACTCCAGCGGCTGCTCG
>JAGREZ010000095.1 GCA_020446285.1 Geminicoccaceae bacterium | reverse complement strand
GGCAATGCGGATGCCGGCTCGCCCGTACGATCGCTCGCCCGGACCCTGTCCGGACTCGCCGCCGGCCGGTGCAATGGCAGGGCATCCCGCGCGAGGGTGAAACCGGGTCTTGCGGGCATGGCCGATGTCGCCGGGCCGCGCGCGGGTTCGAGGACATCGCCGCTTTCATGATCGATCAGCGGCCCCTGCATGGTCGGGCGGATCGAGCGCATCTTCGAGCGCAGCTCGTTGCTCACATCGCGGGCATCGACCGGATTGCGGACGATTCTCGGCGTGATGAACACGATGAGTTCGGTGCGCGCGCTGTGGCGGGCGTTCGAGGCGAAGAGATTGCCCAGAACCGGTAGATCTCCCAGAAGCGGGATCTTGTCGGTGGAGCGGGTGTCGGCATCCTGGATGAGACCGCCCAGAACCACCGTCTGCCCGGACTGCACATTGACGTGACTGGTGATCTTGCGCTGCGATATGACCGGCGTGAGACTGTCGGAACTGGTCGATTCGCTGGCCACGCGGGAAACTTCCTGGGAGATGTCGAGGGCCACGATCTCGTTCGAGCTGATGCGCGGCTTGACCTCGAGAATGACGCCGGTGTCGCGATATTCGATATTGTTGACGACGGGTGCGCTCGGATCGTCGACGCTGACC
Organism: Geminicoccaceae bacterium; assembly: GCA_020446285.1. Taxonomy (GTDB): domain Bacteria; phylum Pseudomonadota; class Alphaproteobacteria; order Geminicoccales; family Geminicoccaceae; genus JAGREO01. The sequence continues at coordinate 19,479 of JAGREZ010000095.1, read as the reverse complement.
GCACTGCGCGTGGTGATCGGCACCTCGTCGCCGACATTGAGGACGGCCTCGCTATTGTCCTGCACCACCACCGAAGGCGAGCTCAGCACCTTCACGTCGGTGATCCGCGCGAGCGCGTCGATGGTGATGTTGGAGGAACCCGGCGTGGCGACGAAATTGAAGCCGGGAAGGCGGGCGAGCGGGTTGAGCAGGCCGGGGTCGATGACGCCGGTGCTGGGTGTGGTCGTGTTGAAACCGGCCTTGATCGCGCCGGTATCGAGGAAATACTGGACGCCGTAGCGAAGCGTGTCGTTGAGCGTCACTTCGGCGATCGTCGCCTCGATGAGCACCTGCAACGGCGGCGTGTCGAGGCGGCGCAGCGTCGATTCGATCATCCGGTACGCTTCGGGCGTGGCCCGGATCAGGAGCGTGTTGTTGAGCGGATTGGGGACGATGCGCACGCCGGTGAGCGGATTGCCGCGCGTCCGTCCGCCGCCAGCCCTGCCGGCGGCCGGTTCGGCGGCGGGGGTATCGAGACCGGTGTCGGGATCGATGAAATCGCCGGTCGCGGCTGGCTGCGCATCCTGCTGGCCGAGAACCACCAGCGTTTCGCCATCGCCGGTTTCACCGCCATTGCCGAAGGTGCTGGTGAGAATGGCGGCGACATCCTCGGCGGGTACATGCTGGAGCTGATAGACGAAGAACTGGATGCCGGTGACGTTGCCGCGATCGAGCCGTTCGACCCAGTGTTCGATCTCGGTGATCTGTTCGGGGCGGTTGGCGATCGCCATGACGGCATTCAGGCGCGCCATGTCGAGAAAGCGGATCGTCTGGTCGTTCGAACGCACGCCGGAAAGCGGCTGCACGAGGGCTTCGAGCTCGGGGATAACGGCATCCGGCGAGGCCACCTTCAGCGGGAAGATTCCCACCGAACGCCCGGCCATCCAGTCCACATCGATCTCGGCGAGCGTGTCGAGCACCATCTGCCGCTCGGTAGCCGAACCGGAAAACAGCAGCAGGTTGCGCGTATCGTCGATGCGCAGGTTCTCCGGGCGGCTGAGCAGCGGCTGGACGAACTGTGACGCCGATGTCGCACCGATGTAATGCAGCGGCACGATGGTCACGGCATTGCCGGGCGAGACCCGTGGCGGTGCCGAGCCGCCGAGCCAGGAGGTTTCGACCGCGCCGACCAGATTGTTCTGGATGCCGATGACATAGCTGTTGTCGCCGGTGCGGCTGATCGTGGCACCGTTCATGCGCAGCACCATTTCCAGCATGCTCACCAGCGCCGGCTCGTCCAGCGGCGCGCTGGAGGAAAGCATCACCTCGCCGCTGATGGCCGGGTCCATGGTGTAGGTGGCACCGAGAATGTCGCCGAGGATGACCTTGACGACTTCGGCGATGTCGGCGCCATCGAAATTGATCTGCACACCGCTCACCGGCGAACCCGCCGGTTGTGGTGCCGCGCGTGCGGAGCCGCTGTTTCTTCCGAGATAGAGCCGTGCACCGTCGCGCGCCAGCGGCGTCGCGTTCCGTTCGACGGGAGGGGCGACGGGTGTTGGCGCTCGCGCGGAGGGCGGATCGAATGTCACCGCATCGAGTGTGTCCTCGACGGCCGTCGAGCGCGGCACATACTGCTCGCACGCGGCAAGGACGAGGGTGCCGGCGAGTGCTGTCACGCCGAGTGCGCTGTTGCGTCTTGCGCGACGGGAGTGCCTTTTGTTCATCGAGCGGGCATTCATCTACCAAGGGGATCAACCTTCAGTAGAAGAGAAAACCAACAGTTGCAACAAATGTCAATTGATCGCTCAGCGATTGAAATAGAGTCGCCCCGTCAGTTGCAGCCGGGCGGCCGCAGGCCCATGTCCCAGAAGCTGATCTCGAGCCGGGTGGCCGCATCGAAAGTTTCCTGCAGCCGTGCCATCCGCGGATGCGAAGTGTCGATCCGGCCAAGCCTTTCCGCCGCCACCCGGTCGAGCTGGGCCACACAGCACGCGACCACCTCCGCATAATCCGCGCCCGAATACATGGCGATCCAGGCATCATAGCGATTGCCATCGCGGATGGTCGCCGGGTCGTCGGCCAGCCTTCGTCCGATCGCGCCATAGCCGATCACGCAGGGAGCGAGTGCAACCAGAAGATCGAGCAGGTCCCCGGCGAGGCCGCGTTCCATGACAAAGCGCGTATAGGCCATGTTCGCCGGCTCCTCCGCCGTTGCCGCCATCGCTGCCTCGTCGATGCCGAAACTCCGGCAATAGTCCACATGCAGGCGGATCTCGTCGTCAATGAGCGCGTTCACGGTCGCGGCACAGGCGCGGATATCCTCGATCCGTTCCGCCTTGAATGCGGCCAGCGCCCAGGCGCGGCTGAAATGGATGAGAAAGAGATAATCCTGCACCAGATAGTGGCGAAAGCAGTCGACCGGCAGCCTGCCCGTCGCCAGCTCCTCGACGAAGCGGTGACGGGTATAGGCGTCCCAGCAACCCCGCGAACGGGCGATGAGCAGCCCGGCGAGACTTTCCGACGGTACGATATCCATGCGCGAATCCTCCTTCGTTGCGCAGGCAGCCCGTTGCCCGTTGCCTGTTGGTATCAGCCCGGACCTGCGGGATCGACTGTCGTATGGCAGTGTGCGGGCGAAAAGCCGTCGCATCGCGGCTATCGGCATTTCTTCAACACGCTGCTAGGCTCGACATCACATGCTCCGGACCGGTCGGGTGTTCCGTTGCCGGTGCGAAGGACAGGGAGGATGGATGCGTCCTATCTTCAGATCGCTTGCATTCATGGCCGTTCTCATCGTCGGCATGGCCCATGCCGGAACGCAGGAACTGCGCAATTTCGCGATCCTTGTGGGCCTGCTGGACATTGACGGGTTCGTCGAGACGGTCGAGACCATTCGCGATACGGGCTGGCTGCCCGAACAGTATCTGACCAAGAACGAGGCGCGTGACCGCGGCTGGCAACCGGGCGACGATCTTTGTGATTCCGCGCCGGGTCATGTCATCGGCGGAAACCGGTTCGGCAATCGCGAGGGCCGCCTGCCGGACCGGCGGGGGCGACAATGGACGGAGGCCGATCTCGATTTCGGTTGCGGCCGCAGGGGGGCGAAGCGGCTGCTGTTCTCTAGCGACGGCCTCATCTTCGTCACCATTGACCACTACGAGACATTCTTCGAGGTGCCGGAATGAAGGTCTGCAAGCTCGACGGTCGCCAGCGCAGCAAGGCCGCCATCCTTTCCCGCATCGCCCGTGATCTCGGTTTTCCCGCCCATTTCGGCGGAAATCTCGATGCGCTGTTCGATATCCTGACGAGCGATATCGAGGGACCGTTCACCATCCGCTGGCGACCGACGGCCAACGCCCGCGCGGCGCTCGGCGCCGACTTCGGACGCATCCGTTCGACACTGGAGGACGCCGCGCGTGAAAGAAAGGACATGACACTCGATCTCGCCGCTTGAATCCCGCGCCGGATTGTCCTAGATCCACGGCGTCGGGCGCGTAGCTCAGCGGGAGAGCACTACGTTGACATCGTAGGGGTCACTGGTTCAATCCCAGTCGCGCCCACCATTCCCGAATGTCCGCCTTTCAGCACCGCCGACATCCTGAACGGATCAGCCCTGCTGACATCCTGAACAGGATGGACGAACTGGCGGTTCCCCAGCCATCATTCGCTCGATCCACAGCACTTACCGTTGCAACGCTTCTGTCCGCTGCAGGACGATGCGTGTGGCGATTCCGGGGAATGGCAGGCGGGCGGGGAACTCTGGACGGGGCGAACTTCCCGGTTTTTTCAACGGAAAAATCGCGATAGAAGGCGCGGGGCGGCTGGATGGATCGCGGGGTGTTGGCGGGCGAAGGTGGCGCGAGGCATGAAAGCGAACTGACAGGCACGGCTCCGATTCGAGGCTTCAGCCCGATCCTCTCCTGCAAACGCAAGACATCCGGGAAGCGACATGGCCCTCAAGGAGTTTCCGATCTGGCGCAAGCCACGGCATCACATGGATGTCGACAATCCGTCCGATCATGTCCACTGGGTCGAACTGTTCTTCGACCTCGTTCATGTCGTCACGATCTTCCTGCTCGGGAACTTCCTTTCGCACCATCTCGACCTGCACGGATTCCTGATCTTCACCGCGCTGTTCGTCACGATCTTCTATGCGTGGGCGGACAGCTCCGTTTACAATTCGCTCTATATTTCCACCGACATTCCGCACCGCATGATCATGTCCGGGCAGATCGTCACCGTCATGTTCATGGCGGCGGCACTCGACAATGCAACCGGCAAGGGCTGGGTGTATTTCGCGCTCGCCTTCGCGGCAAACCGGGCGTTCACGGGGCTGCTCTACTGGAGGGCACGGACGATCGTCGAGGGTGAGGCGGCGGGGCTCGCCTACGAGCAGGGGCGCAATTTCTTCATCCTCGCCATCGTCTTCGCGGTTTCCGCCATCCTGCCGAAACCGCTCGCATTCTGGGTCTTCGGCGCCGGGATCGCCGGCATCCAGCTGCAATACATGCTGCCGAAGATCGGAACCCTGCGCTTTCGGCGCTTCGTTCCCCGGCTGGGCCATCTGTCGGAACGCTTCGGCCTGATCATGCTGATCCTGCTGGGGGAGGGGTTCTTCAAGCTGGTGGTGACGCTTTCGGACAAGGGGATCGACAAGCCCGGTGCCGGGGCGCTCTTCAATCTCGTGATCGGCGGTTTCTGTCTGTTCGCGCTTGGGTGGATCTACTTCGACAGCGTCGGCAATGCGAGGCCGAGGGATCGAAAGGCCGCCGTCCTGCTGGGCTACTGGTTCGGGCACATGGTGCTGATGTGGTCCACGATCATGGTCGGTGTCGCCCTCGCCGGAGAGATCTATGTCGGCTTCATGGAGCCCTATCCGCTCGACTATGGCTGGATCGGCTGCACGGGGCTGGCGATCTTCCTTGCCGCGATCATGGTCCTGCAGTCGCTCGTGGCAGGACGCGACATCACCCGGCGCCATGCCCATGGACGGGTGCGGCTCTTCGGCATCGCGGTATCGTTGCTCCTGCTCCCGCTGCTCCCGCATGTGCCCGCGATCGCCGGGAACGCGATCTTCGGGGTCGCCCTGTTCTCGCAGGTGTTCTGGCCGCTGATGCTGGCATTGCGGGACATGCGCAGCGAAGACGCATGACGCGCCGCCGGATCTACCATCTGCTGGAACAGCCGAGCCGCGCCGACCGGCTGTCCTGGTTCGTCGAACTCGCGCTGATCGCACTCATCATCGCCAGTGTCGTTGCGGTGGCACTGGAGACCGTGCCGGAACTCTTCATCGCCTGGTACCGGCAGTTCCAGACATTCGATCTGCTGGTGACGCTGGTCTTCACGGTCGAGTATGCGGCCCGGCTCTGGGTGAGTGTCGAGGCGGCGCCCGACCTGCCGCCCTGGGAGGCACGACTGCGCCACGCGCTCACGCCGATCGCACTGATCGATCTGGTCGCGATCCTGCCCTTCTATCTGACGCTGTTCATGCCGCTGGATTTCCAGATGCTGCGCGTGCTGCGGTTGTTGCGAATCTACAAGCTGACCCGTTATTCGCCGGCACTTTCGGTGCTCGTGGGGGTGATAAGGGAGGAATCGGCCACCCTGCTCGCCGCCTTTTCGATTCTCGGCATTCTTCTGGTCTTCGCCTCCGCCGGCGCCTATCTGGTGGAGCATCAGGCGCAACCCGAGGCGTTCGGTTCGGTGCCGGCGGCGATGTGGTGGTCGCTGGTGACCCTGACGACCGTCGGCTATGGTGATGTCACGCCGATCACACCGCTTGGACGCCTGTTCGGCGGCGTCGTCACCATTCTTGGTGTCGGCATGGCGGCATTGCCGGCGGGCATCATCGCCAGCGGCCTTGCGGACCACCTGCACCGCCGTCGCGATCTGCTGCGCGAGGAATTCCGCTGTGCGCTGGAAGACGGTCATCTCGATCTTACCGAAGGCCGCAAGATCGAGGAGCTGCGCCGCCAGCTTGGCATCAGCAGGGATATCGCGAAGTCGGTGTATCAGGAAGTCAGACGCAGGCAGAGCGAGAAGCTATCCTGCCGCTGTCCCGAATGCGGACATGAATTCGATGCCTGGAAGCCCGGCGACTGACGGCCTGTCCGCGCCTTTCTTTCGTCAGCACCCTGTCAAAGGATGCCCGCCGAGCGAATGTCCCGGGCGGCGAAGTCGATCAGGGCGCGCACCTTGCGCGGCAGGGTCCGACCCTCGAGATAGACCGCACTGACCGGGCTCGGCCTGCCATCGAACCTGTCGAGAATCGTTTGCAGGCGGCCCGTTTCCATCGGGTCGTGAAGTGCGAAACGCGGTATGTGGGCGATACCCAGTCCGGCGGCTGCAAGTTCGACGGCGGCGCGCGCGGAATTCACCTGAAACCGCCCCTGAACATCGACCGCAAGGCCGGTTCCGTCCCGCTCGAACATCCAGCGCCGGGGTGCACGGCGGTTGGTATCGACGATGCAGTCGTGGAAAACGAGCTCCTCCGGCGTATCCGGCAGGCCGCGGGCATGGATATAGTCCCGGCTCGCGACCGTGATCGAGCGGACCTCGCCCAGCTTTCGGACCTTGAGCGAGAGCGTCTCGGTCCGGCCGATGCGAAAGGCCACATCGATCCCTTCCCGCGCGAGGTCGGCATAGAGGTCATTCAACCGCAGATCGAAGTTCACTCCCGGGTTCCGTTCGGCGAATCGCGCCAGCAGGCCGGTGATGAAGGTTTCACCGAACGTGACCGGCGCGGACACGCGAATGGTTCCGGTAAAATCGTGCCGGTTCTCGGCGATCCCGGCCAGCAGCGTATCGAGCTCGTCGAGCAATGCCGGGGCACGGGCCAGAAGATCCTCGCCCGCCGGCGTCAGCCCGACGCGACGGGTCGTGCGTTGCAGCAGCCGTACCCCCAGCCGTGCCTCCAGTTCGGCGACATATTTCGAGGTCAGCCGGTTCGAAACGCCGAGCCGGCCGGCGGCGGCGGTGAACGAGCCGGTCTGCGCGGTGGCCACGAAGGCCCTGAGTTCGTCGATGACGTCCATGGAATGCCAATTGCGAACATTTCGGAGATAGTATCTTACTGTAATCGTCATTTCGTTGAATGTCTGCAAGCCGTAGAAGAAAGGCCGAATCGAGGCCCGTGACGCTGCGGACGTTTTCGGTCAGTCCGCGCGATCGAAAGGAAACCGTCATGAACACCGTTCGAACCCTTGATGCGTTGCGCGACAGGCTGTCGCCATCCGACCGCATGCCCCTTGTGTTCCTTGGTCATGGCACGCCGATGAATGCAATCGAGGACAATGACTACAGCCGGGCATGGTCGGAACTCGGTCGGTCCCTGCCACGGCCAGCGGCCATACTGGTCGTTTCGGCGCACTGGATGTCGCGTGGGACCACCCTTGTCGAGGTCTCGGCGATGCCCCGCACGATCCACGATTTCCACGGGTTTCCCGAGGCACTGTACGCCCGGCAATATCCAGCGCATGGCGCGCCCGGACTGGCGCGGGAAGTGGCGACACTGCTCGCCAGCCATCATGGCGAGGAGGATGACAGCTGGGGGCTCGACCATGGTGCCTGGACGGTGCTGGGTTTCATGTATCCCCAAGCGGACGTGCCGGTGTTTCAGGTCTCGATCGACATGTCGCGCGGGCTCGACTTCCAGCTCGAGATCGGCAGGACGCTGTCGGAACTGCGCGACCGGGGCGTGCTGATCCTCGGCTCCGGTAACGTCGTGCACAATCTGCGTGCGGTGAACTGGGGTGCGGACAGCAAGCCCCATGATTTCGCGCTCGAGTTCGATCGACGTTTCGCCGACCGGCTGGAGCATCGCGACTTCGCCGCGCTGGCGGATCGCGAGGGACTGGGCAGTCTTCTGCACATGGCCCACCCGACCGTCGATCACTATCTGCCCGCACTCACCATCGCCGGAGCATCCGACAAGGGCGACGATCTTGCCTTCATGACGGACACCATAGACCTCGCCGCAGTCTCGATGCGTTCCTTCGTGTTCCACGCGCGCTAGCAAGGTACGGAAATCGGATCGGGCGGTTTCCCCTCGCGCCGGGGCGGCTTCAGGCCGTGCCCGTCACGGGGAGGCTGGTGATGGTGGTGGTTTCCTGTGTGATGTGGGCGTTCATGGCGAGCATGGCTTTCCAGCCATTGCCGTGCCTGATGGATTCGGCGATCGCGCGGTGTTCGTCAGGGGTGTGTTCACCGTTCGCATCGAGACAGCGGGCGTGCACGAGGCGGATGTCGGTGTGGATGTCCATGAGGATGCGTTCGAGCACCGCGTTGCGGGCCATGCGGGCGATTTCGATGTGAAATGCCTCGTCGGCGGTGATGCGTTCTTCCATGGACATGCCGGCGCGGTCCGACCGTTCGGCCATCGCGACGAGCAGGTCCGCCTCGTCCGGTGTGCGCTTTCTGGCGGCGAGCAGGGTCGTTTCGCGCTCGATCGCCGCGCGCGCCTCGAGCAACCCGGCGATCCGGGACGGACATATGCCTGCGGCCCGGAACCCCTTGCCCGCGACAGCATCGACGAGCCCCTCGCCGAGGAGGCGGTTCAGCGCCTCGCGGACCGGTGTGCGGCTTGCACCGAGTTCCCTTGCAAGCGCGCTCTCGTTGATCCGTTCGCCCGGGGGGAGCCTGAGGCCGAATAGCATGGCCTTGATCTCGCCGTGGATTCGGTCGACATGTGCGTGGCTCGTTCCGGCCATCTGGTTTCCTTCCACTTCGAGGGCGTGACCCGGAATGCGCGCGTTTCGATGGACAAATCAGCCGGCCACCGGCACCTGGCCCGTGGCGGACAGGACAATGAGGGGACAGCAACATGGCGGATGGCGTGACGAGCAACGAGATGAACGGTGCCGAAGCCATGGTGCGGATGCTCCAGGAACATGGTGTGCGGCACGTCTTCGGCCTCTGCGGCGACACCAGTCTGCCATTCTATGACGCCCTCTACCGGCTCGATCACGGGATCGACCACATTCTCACGCGTGACGAGCGATCGGCAGCATACATGGCCGATGGTTACGCAAGGGTTAGCGGCCGTCCGGGAATCTGCGAGGGACCGTCGGGCGGTGGTGCCACCTACATCCTTCCGGGGCTGGTGGAGGCGAACGAGTCGTCCGTTCCCGTGCTCGCCATCACTTCCGACGTCTCGGTCGCCTCACGCGGCCACTACCCCCTGACCGAACTCGATCAGGAAGGGCTGATGCGTCCGCTGACCAAGTGGAACCGCACGGTGCCGCGTTCGGACATGGTGCCCGACATGGTCCGTTCGGCCTTTCGCACGATGACGACGGGCCGGCCCGGCGCGGCGCATCTGGGCTTTCCCATCGACGTGCAGAGAGGGGCGGTGGATCCCGAGGCGATCTGGGCGGATCCGGCCCATGCGACATGGCCGGCCATGCCGGCCGGTCCCGACATCTCGAAGCTCGACGCGTTTCTCGATGCCCTCGCCTCGGCGCGTTTTCCGGTCATGATCTGTGGCGGCGGGGTCGTGCTCGCCGGCGGCGAGGGTGCGTTGCAGACATTCGTCGAGCGGTTGTCGCTCGTCGTCGCCACCACCGTTTCGGGGCAGGGAAGCCTTGCCGAGACCCATCCGCTGTGCCTCGGCGTGGTCGGTTCCAATGGTGGCGTTCAGGCGACACGGGCGGTGGTGGAAAAGGCGGATCTGGTGCTCTTCGCCGGGTGCCGGGCCGGCTCGGTGACGACCGAGAGATGGCGGGTGCCGGACCGTTCGGCGCGCATTCTCCATATCGACAGCGATCCGGAGGTGATCGGCGCGTCCTACCGGACCGAGGCGGCACTCGTCGGTGATGCGCGGCTGACGCTCGAGGCACTGAACAGGAGGCTCGACGAACGCGGCGATGCGTCCGGTTTCGAGGGAGGGGCGGCCGCGGTGGCCGGGGCGAAGGCCGAAAAGGCCCGGCATTTCCGGCCGCTGGCGGAGAGCGCCGATCTTCCGATCCGTCCCGAACGGACCATTGCCACGCTCCGCCGCCTGCTGGATGACGATGCGATCGTCGTTGCCGATCCCGGTACTCCCTGTCCCTATGTATCGGCATTCTACGAGATTCGCCGTGCCGGCCGCACGCTCTTCTCCAACCGGGCGCACGGCGCTCTCGGCTATGCGCTCTCCGCGTCCGTCGGCGCGGCATTCGGGCGGCCGGGGGTGAAGGTGGTGGCGCTCATGGGCGACGGCAGTTTCGGCTTCACCTGCGGCGAGCTCGAAACGGTCGTGCGCTACGGGCTGCCGATCACCTTCATCACCTTCTCCAACGCCGTCTTCGGCTGGATCAAGGCGGGACAGCGTTCCGGCTTCGGCGAGCGCTACTATTCGGTGGATTTCAACCGTACCGACCATGCGGCCGTCGCCAGCGCCTACGGTGTCCGCTCATGGCGGGTCGAAAATCCGGACGAGCTTGAACCGGTCCTGCGTCAGGCCATCGAACATGGAGGGCCGACGCTCGTCGACATCATCAGCCAGCCGCTCGACGAGGCGGCGGCACCGGTGAGCGAATGGATCGCCTGAGCTGAGCCCGGATCGCGGCCGGTCGATGCGGATCACGAGGTTTCGTCGAGCAACTTGCGGATGGTGTCCATGATGTCGGGCGCGTCCCATTCGGCGAAACCGGCATGCCGGGCGATGATCCGGCCCTCGCGGTCGACGAGGAGCGTCGTCGGCAGGCCGCGCAGGCCGAAATCCTTCATCGTGGCCATCGTCGGGTCACGATAGACGGTGAGCGCGGACGCTTGCGCCTCGGCCATGAACCGTTCGATCTTCTCCGGTCCGGCGCGATCCACGGCAATGGCGATGACCCTGAATGCGTCCTTGTCGAATTCGGCCTGCAGGCGGGCGAGGGAGGGCATTTCCTGCTTGCAGGGAGCGCACCAGGTGGCCCAGAAGTTCACCACGACGATCTCGCCCTGATGTGCATCCAGTCCGGTCTCTTCGCCGTCCATGGTCAGCAATGTGGCCTGCGGCAGCGGTCCGGGCTCTTCGAGTTCAAGCGGTCCGGCTTCGGTCGCGGTTGCAATCGGCGGCGGAATGAGCCAGCAGAGGGCGAGCAGCGCCACGATCATTCGTGCTGGTGCGGCGAACAGGTGAACCATCGGGAGCGACCTTCGGGAATGAGCGAAAAGGCGGGCAGCGGACGCGATCTGTGGGGCGGGCACTTCTCCAGTGGCCCGGCGCCGCTGATGGAACAGATTAACGCATCGATCGGCTTCGACAAGCGGCTCTATGCGCAGGATATACGCGGGTCGATTGCGCATGCGCGCATGCTGGCGCATTCCGGCATCATCAGCGAGGAGGATTGCGACGCCATCCTCATGGGGCTCGAGACCATCCAGGACGAGATCGAACAGGGCAAGTTCGCGTTCAGTACCGAGCTCGAGGACATTCATCTCAACATCGAATCGCGGCTGACCGACCTCATCGGCGAACCCGGACGCAGGCTGCATACGGGGCGTTCGCGCAACGATCAGGTGGCGACCGATCTCAGGCTATGGACGCGGGATGCCCTCGACCGGGCGGTCATGCTCATCGAGAGCGTGATGCGCGCGCTCGTCGAGCGGGCCGATCGCCATGCCGCCGACGTGATGCCGGGCTTCACCCATCTGCAGGCGGCGCAGCCGGTGACGTTCGGCCATCATCTGCTCGCCTATGTGGAGATGCTCGCGCGTGACCGCTCGCGCTTCGCCGATGCCCGCAAGCGCATGAACGTGTCGCCGCTCGGAGCGGCGGCGCTGGCCGGAACGAGCTTTCCCGTCGACCGGTCGATGACGGCGGAGGAACTCGGTTTCGACGCGCCGTGCGACAATTCCATCGACGCGGTATCGGATCGTGATTTCGTGCTCGACTATCTCGCCGGTGCGAGCATCCTCGCGGTGCATCTCTCGCGTCTCGCGGAAGAACTGGTGCTCTGGTCGACGCCGCAGTTCGGTTTCGTCAGGATGAGCGAGGATTTCACCTCCGGCAGTTCCATCATGCCGCAGAAGCGCAATCCCGATGCTGCCGAGCTGGTGCGCGGCAAGAGCGGGCGCGTGATCGGCCATCTGCAGGCGATGCTGGTCACGCTCAAGGGCCTGCCCATGACCTACAGCAAGGACATGCAGGAGGACAAGGAAGGGCTCTTCGATGCGGTGGACACGGTCGAGCTGTGCCTTGCAGCCTCGCGCGAGATGATTCGCTCGATGCAGGTCTTCCCCGAACGCATGGAAGCGGCGGCGGGGGTCGGCTTCACCACCGCGACCGATCTCGCCGACTGGCTGGTGCGCGTCAAGGGCGCGCCGTTCCGCGAGGCGCATTCGGTCTCGGCGCGGGCGGTGAAACGGGCCGAGGAACGGGGCTGCGGGCTCGAGGACCTGTCGCCCGACGATCTTGCCGCGATCGACGGACGCCTCGAGGCGGCGGTGTTCGAGGTTCTGGGCGTCCATCGTTCGGTCGCCAGCCGGATGAGCCATGGCGGCACCGCACCCGAGCGCGTGCGCGAGCAGGTCGCCCGCTGGAGAAGCGTGCTTTGAGACGCGGCACATGAACCGTCGCCGGTTGCTGGCCATGGCCGTTCTCGTCCTGATGTCCGGTTGCGGGCGGCGGGGCGATCTCAGGCTGCCCGATCGACGCGAGGAAGTTCCTTCGCCTGAGATCGAGAACAACGAGGCCGACGGCAAACCGTCGGTGATGGAGTGAACGCCCCATGTGCAACGCCTTTCAGTACAGGGACGGCATTCTCTGTTGCGAGGATGTGAGTCTCGGCGACATCGCCGACCGGTCGGGTACGCCCGTCTATGTCTATTCTGCCGGTGCCATGAGGGACCGGCTTCACGAATATGTCCGCGCATTCTCCGGGCAGAACGCGTTGTTCTGCTATGCGCTCAAGGCCAACAGCAACCTTGCCGTGATCCGCACGCTGGCACAGGCGGGAGCCGGCGCCGACACGGTGTCGATGGGCGAGATCAGGCGCGCGCTCGCCGCCGGCGTGCCGCCCTCGAAGATCGTCTTTGCCGGTGTCGCCAAGACTGATGACGAGATCCGCTTCGCGTTGCAGCAATCCATTCTCCAGATCAACGTCGAATCGCTTCCCGAACTGAAGCGGCTTTCGGCGATCGCCTCGTCCATGGGCGTCGATGCGCCGGTGGCATTGCGCGTCAATCCGCATGTCGAGGCGAAGACGCACGACAAGACGAGCACCGGCCGCAAGCAGGACAAGTTCGGCATCGCGCATGACCGGGTGCCGGAAATCCTCGCTCACATGCGTGAACTTCCCGGCGTGAAGGCTGTCGGCCTGCACATGCATATCGGCTCGCAGATCACCGCACTCGATCCGTTCGAGGCCGCCTATGCGCGCGGCATCCGGCTTTTCCGCGACATGCGGGCGGTCGGCCATCCGTTGACCACGCTCGACCTTGGCGGCGGGTTCGGCGTGACCTACAGGGACGAGCAGCCGCTGGATGCACAGGGCTATGCCGATCTCGTCGCCCGGCTGGCGAGTGGGCTGGACTGTCGGCTGCTGTTCGAGCCCGGTCGCGCGCTCGTCGCCGAGGCAGGAATGCTGGTGAGCCGGGTCATCTACCGGAAGATCACCGACGACCGGCAGTTCCTGATCCTCGATGCCGGAATGAACACTCTGGTAAGGCCGGCCATGTATGATGCGTGGCACGAGATCGTTCCCGTTCGTGAAAATGGCGGGGAGCGGTTGCCGGTGGACGTCGTTGGCCCCATTTGTGAAAGCAGTGACGTGTTCGGTCGCGGGCGCATGCTGCCGCCGCTCGATTCCGGCGACCTCGTTGCGTTCGGATCGGCTGGCGCGTATGGTGCGGTGATGGCTTCCGACTACAACAGCCGCCCCTCGCCGGCGGAAGTTCTGGTCGATGGCGGGCGCTGGGCGCTGATCAAGCCGGCCCGCCAAGCTGAGGAGCAGTACGCCGATGAATCCATTCCGGCCTGGCTCGACGAGGTTCCCGCCGCATAGTCCGGGCGCGCGCGGCGATGATGCGGGCGGGCGCGGCGATGATCCGGGCGCGCGCGGCAATATCCGGCGGTATCCGGTTTCGAGGCATGATGACGGCCACCGGCGGGCGGCGGCTGAGGCGGTCTTGCCGGCGCCGGTGCGATGAGTGGCGATTCGGCCGGTCGCCGGCTGGAGCGCAGGCTCTCGGCCGCCCGCTGGTTCGAATTCGTCGAACGGCTGTGGCCGATGGTGTTTCCGGCGCTGGTCGTGGTGCTGGTCTTCGTCGTGCTGGCCTGGGTGGATGTCTGGGCGGCGGTGCCGGTCATGGTTCACTGGGCTGGTCTCGGGCTGTTCGCGCTGGCGTTTCTTGCAGCGCTCCATGTCGGTTTGCGCAATTTCCGCCTGGTGACGAGACGGGAAGCGGTCTCGCGGCTCGAGCGGGACAGCGGGCTCCGCCACGAGCCGATCGCCGCACTCGGTGACGAACTGGGCGGCAATGGCGACGATCCGCTGACAGCAAGGCTCTGGCAGCGTCATCGCGAGCGGGCGCTGAGGGAGACGGAGAGGCTGCGTGTCGCCCCCCCGCGTTCGAGAATGCCGATGCTGGATCCCTGGGCGCTTCGCGCAGCACTCGGGCTCGTGCTCATCGTCGCCATGGTCGAGGCGCGCGGTGCCTGGATTCCGCGTCTCCAGCAGGCATTGGCACCGGGCGAAAGGGTGCGGATCCTGCCTGCGGAACTGGTCGCCGATCTCTGGATCACACCGCCGGCCTATACCGGGCTTGCCCCCTTTTCCGCCGATCCGCGCGGCAGCACGGCTCCGCTGGATGTGCCGGTGGGCAGCGAGGCGCTGTTGCAGCTGCACGGCCTTGCCGGCCGCGCGGATGCGCTGCCGGCCATCGCGTTCGCCGGAACCCCGCTGGTGCCGGAATGGCTCGGTGTCGGTCGGGATGGTCATGGCAGTGCACAGATCGCGTTCGGGCTCGCCGAAGACGGTGAACTCGCGGTCGCCGCCGGTGTCGGCGAGGATGAGGTCCTGCGCTCATGGATCATCGCTGTCATCCCCGACACCGAACCGGAAATCGCCTTCGACGGCGAGCCGGCGGCGTCGCAGCGTGGCACCCTCGAAATCCGCTTCCGGGCGGCCGACGATTACGGCCTGCAGCGCCTCACGCTCGAATTCGCCGCCGTCGAGCCGGCCGGAGCGTTCGAGGAACGTGAACTGCTGGCGCCGGCGGGCTCGCCGAAGGAGCTCGTAACGGGTGTGCATGTCGATCTGAGCGCCCACCCGCTGGCCGGTCTGCCGGTGCGGATGCGTCTGAAGGCGAGCGATGCTCCGGGGCAGACGGGTGTCAGCGAGGAAATCGGGATCGTCCTGCCGGAGCGGCGCTTCAGCCATCCTCTCGCACGGGCGATCATCTCTGTGCGCAAGGATATTGTCCGTTATCCTGACGAACGCCTTTCATCATCGGCCCGGCTGGATGCGCTTGGCCGGAGCGAGCCCGCCGAACAGCAGGGGACCGGCGTTCAGCTTTCCCTGTTCGCGACCGCCAGCCGTCTGCGTGGCGCGCCGGACGATCCGGGCGAGGTGCGCTCGGTCATCGATACGCTCTGGGATCTTGCCCTCTTCATCGAGGAGGGGCAGTTGTCCATGGCCGAAAAGGAGTTGCGGGCGTTGCAGGAAGCGTTGCAGCGCGCGCTTCTCGAAGGTGCTGACGATTCCGAACTCGAGCGGCTCATGGACGAGTTGCAGCAGGCCATGCAGCGTTATATGGCCGAAATGATGCGCAACGCCCTGGAACAGGGCCAGCGCATGCCCGAGGGGGCTGAAATGCAGCCGCTCGATCCGTCGCGGATGGTGACGCCCGAGGATCTGCAATCGATGCTCGACCGTGCCCGTGAGCTCATGCGCAGCGGTGCGCGCGATCAGGCCCAGGAACTGCTCGCCGAGTTGCAGCGGATGATGGAGAACATGCAGACGGCGATGCAGCCCATGCAGCCCGGGCCGGGAGAACAGGCCATGGGCGACCTGCAGCGCATGATCGAACTCCAGCGCGATCTCCTCGACCGTTCATTCCGGATGCAGAACGACGCTGACGGCATGTCGCAACAAGGTGAACAGCAAGGGCAACAGGGACAGCAGGGGCAACAGGGACAGTCGCAGCAACCGGGACAGCAGCCGGGCGGGGATGGCTCCGGACAGGCGGCGTCGGAACAGGAAGCCCTGCGTCGTGCGCTCGGCGAGCTGATGCGGCGCATGGGTGAGATGGGCATGGATCTGCCGCGGGCGCTTGGACAGGCGGAAATGCAGATGCGCGACGCCCGTGACGCCCTGCGCGAGGGCGATGCGGGACAGGCGGTCGGTCCGCAGGGACAGGCGCTCGACCTGATGCAGCAGGGCGGTCAGGCGATGCTCGAACAGATGCGCCAGATGATGGCACAGCAACCGGGACAGCAGGGCGGACAGGGCCGGCAGCAGACCGGGCAACAGGGCCGCGACCCGCTCGGGCGGTCGACCCGCAACGATGGCGGCTTCGATTCCGAAGGTACGGAACTGCCGGGCGAAAGCGATCTCGGTCGTGCCCGTGATGTTCTGGAGGAACTGTATCGCCGGTCGGGCGACCGGCAGAGACCGCCACTGGAGCTCGACTATTACGACCGACTGCTCGACCGTTTCTGAATTCCGCCCGTCGCCGAATTTCGACGAACGCCCGCCCGGCGTCGCGGTCGATGCGGTCATTCTGCATTATACGGGCATGCGCAGCGCGGACGAGGCGCTCGCACGCCTGTGCGATGTCCGGGCGAAGGTGAGTGCGCATTATTTCATCGACGAGGACGGGCGGATCTGCCAGCTCGTGCCGGAGATCGGCCGGGCGTGGCATGCAGGCGTCAGCGGCTGGGCGGGACGGCGCGGGCTCAACGACAACACGATCGGCATAGAGATCGTCAATCCCGGCCATGAATGGGGCTACCGGCCGTTTCCCGGTGTCCAGATGGATGCCCTTGCGGGTCTCCTCGCCGATATCCTCGAACGTCACGGAATTTCGCGAACGAACGTGCTGGCGCACAGTGATGTGGCACCGGCGCGCAAGGAGGATCCGGGCGAGCTCTTCGACTGGGCGATGCTCGCGCGACAGGGGCTCGCCGTCGAGATCGGGCCCGCAGCACCGGTCGAGCCCGATGCCCGGCGTGCCGGGGCGCTCCTGAAAAGCGTGGGCTACGATTTCGATCTTCCGGCAACCGGCCTCCCTGACATCATCCGGGCCTTCCAGCGGCGGCACCGGCGGCACCGTGTCGACGGTGTGCTCGATGCGGAGACCATGGGCCGCGTGATCGCGCTGGCGGACGAACTCGCTGCTATCGAGCGCCGCCCTTCCTCACCCGTCGGATGATTGTCCACGGGCGGTCAGGACGGCGGTCGCCTCGATCTCGACGCGGGCGCGGTCCTCGACGAGTGCGTTGACCTCGACCAGTGTCATCGCCGGAAAGTGACGGCCGAGAACGCGCCGATAGGCCTCGCCAAGCTCGCGCTGGCGGGCGAGATACTCATTCTTGTCGGTGACATACCATGTAAGGCGAACCAGATCGGTGACCGTACCGCCGGCGGCTTCGAGTACGGTCCTGATATTGGCGAGCGCCTGTTCCGTCTGTGCGACGAAATCGTCGCTCTCGAATGTCATCGCGGCGTTCCAGCCGATCTGGCCGCCGATATGGAGCGTTCCGTTGCTCGCGAGCACGCCGTTGGCATAGCCTCTGGCCGGAGGCCAGCCGTCCGGCTGGATGATCGTGTGGCTCATGGTCCTTTTCCGTCGATGGAACCGTCTTCAGGCAGGCTGGTTGCTCGCTGCGGCGGCAAGCGTCGAGCGGGCGATGATGATCTTCTGCACGTCGCTGGCACCCTCATAGATGCGCAGCGCGCGGATCTCGCGATAGAGGCGCTCGGCGATGTGGCCGCTGCGTACACCCTCACCGCCGAAGAGCTGCACGGCGCTGTCGATCACCGTCTGCGCCCGCTCGGTTGCATACAGCTTGGCCATCGCCGCCTCGCGGGTGATGCGCGCCACACCGCTGTCGCGGGTCCATGCGGCGCGGCAGGTCAGGAGGGCGGAGGCGTCGATATCGACCGCCATCCGCGCGATGTGGCCCTGCACGAATTGCAGGTCGGCCAGCGGCGCGCCCTGAATCCTGCGCGTGGTGACATGTGCGAGTGCCTCGTCCAGTGCCCGTCGGGCAAGGCCGAGAGCGGCGGCGGCGACGGTGGAGCGGAACATGTCGAGGACCGACATGGCGATCCGGAAGCCTTCGCCCGGGCGACCGAGCAGGCTCGTGGCGGGAATGCGGCAATCGTCGAAGCGGAGCCGGGCGAGTGGATGGGGGGCGATTGTATGCAGCCGCTCGGAAATCGCGAAACCCGGCGAACCGGCCGGCACGAGAAACGCGGAGAGCCCTTTCGCGCCGGGGGCTTCGCCGGTACGGGCAAAGATCGTATACAGATCGGCGATGCCGCCATTGGAGATCCAGGTCTTCTCGCCGTTCAGTATCCAGTCCCCGCTGTCGCGGGTTGCGGTCATGGTGGAACCGGCGACATCCGAGCCCGATTGCGGTTCGGTGAGCGCGAAGGCGGCAATGGCCTCACCCCGGCGCGTATGCGGCAACCATTCCGCTTGCTGGGATGGTGTGCCGAAGAGCGAAATGGCACCGGTGCCGAGGCCCTGCATGGCGAACGCAAAATCGGCGAGCCCGTCATGCCGCGCCAGTGTTTCGCGGGCCAGACAAAGCGTGCGCAGGTCGAGTGTTTCATCGCTGCCGGGGTCGATGGCGGTGGGCATCAGCCAGCCATCCCTGCCGAGTGCCTTCACCAGCCTGCGGCAGGTGGTGTCGGTATCGCCATGGTCGATGTCGATGAGTTCGCTGCGTGCCCATTCCTCCAGCCCTGCCGCGAATGTCCGGTGGCGATCCTCGAAGAATGGCCAGTCGAGAAAGGTGCGATCAGACATCAATCGCCCTCGAACACAGGTTTCTCCTTCGCCACGAAAGCGCGGAAGGCGCGTTCGAAATCGGCTGTCTGCATACAGATCGCCTGAGCCTGCGCCTCGGCCTCGATCGCCTGTTCGATCGACATCGACCATTCCTGCGCCAGCATGGTCTTGGTCATCATGTGGGCGAATGTCGGACCCGAAGCGATGCGCCCCGCCATCTCCCGTGCCTCGGCATCCAGCGTGCCAGCCTCGACGAGACGGTTGAAGAAGCCCCAGGCGAGGCCCTCCGCGGCATTCATCGAACGGCCTGTATACAGCAACTCGGCGGCACGCCCCTGGCCGATGATTCGCGGCAGGATCGCGCAGGCTCCCATGTCGCAACCGGCAAGGCCGACGCGGGTGAAGAGAAACGCGGTCTTCGCCTCCGGCGTGGCGATGCGCAGGTCCGAAGCCATGGCGATGATGGCGCCTGCGCCGACGCAGATGCCATCCACCGCCGCGACGACCGGCTTGCCGCAATGGATCATCGCCTTGACCAGATCGCCGGTCATGCGGGTGAAGGCCAGAAGC
>JAGREZ010000580.1 GCA_020446285.1 Geminicoccaceae bacterium | reverse complement strand
CGCGTCGAGCGGCTTGATCGAGGCCATGTCGACCACGCCCGCGGAAATGCCCGCCTCGCCGAGCGTCCCGGCGGCGGCAAGCGATTCGGCAACGCACAGGCCGGCGGTGAAGATCGTCAGATCGCTGCCGTCGCGAAGGACGATACCCTTGCCGGCGGTGAGCTCCTTCGCCTCGACCGGCCCTTCGGGCGGGCTCTCGGGACGCTTCATGCGCAGATAGACCGGCCCGTCATGAGCCAGCGCCACCTTCACGGCGGAGGCGAAATAGTCCGGGCCGGAGGGCTCGATGACCATCATGTTGGGCATTGCCCGCATGATGGCCACATCCTCGATGGCCTGATGCGACACGCCGAGCAGGGTCGACACACCGGGCAGGAAGCCGACGAACTTGACCGGCAGGTTCGGATAGGCCGCCTGCATCGAGATCTGGTCGCAGGCGCGCTTGGTGAGGAAGACGCAGAAGCTGTGCACGAACGGGATCTCGCCGCAACGGGCCATGCCGCCGGCCATGCCGACCATGTTGGCCTCGGCAATGCCGACCTGATGGAAGCGGTCGGGCAGGGCATCGCGGAAGAGCGCGGTTTCGGTGGGTGCGGAGAGATCCGCCGTCAGACAGACGATGCGCCCGTCCCTGCGCGCTTCGGCAAGGAGCGCCTCGCCATAGATCTGCGGCATGGGTTTGAGGGAGCGGTCGATGAAATCCGCGGCTTCGAGTCTTGTGAGCTTGAGGGTCATGACGCCAGTTTCTCCTTGAGCACGTCGATGGCCTCCTTCGCCACTTCGGGCGGAAATCTGAGCATGTGGCCGATCAGGCCCTCGAGATGGGCAACACCCTTGCCGATCAGCGTTCTGGCGATGATGCAGCCAGGCTTGCCCTTCGTGCCGCGCGCGGTGCCGAAGGCGTTCAGCAGCGCGCCCATGTCGTTGCCGTCGATCTCCTGCACCGCGAAGCCGAAGCCGCGCACCTTGTCGGCGAGCGGTTCGGGTGAGAACACGCGGTCGCTGTCGCCCTCCACCTGCATGTTGTTCAGATCGATCACGAGGCAGAGATTGTCGAGCTTCCAGCCGCCGGCGGCCATCATCGCCTCCCAGACCTGGCCTTCCTGCAATTCGCCGTCGCCGAGGATGACGTAGACGCGGGAATCCTTGCCCTGCCGGCGAAGGGCTGCCGCGGCACCGACACCGACGGAAAGTCCCTGACCCAGCGATCCGCAGGTCGCCTCGACGCAGGAGCCCATGCGCTCGGAAGCGTTCAGTTCGAGCGGCGAGCCGTCCCTGGAATAGGTTTCGAGCCGCTCCGTGCCGAAATAGCCGCGTTCGGAAAGGGTGGCGTAGAGCAACGCCGTGTTGTGCGCGGTCGAGAGGATGACGCGATCGCGCTCCGGCCAGTCGGGGTTGGCGGGATCGAGCCTCGCCTCGTCGAAATAGAGGGCGGTGAAGAGGTCGGCGGCACCGAGCCCCTGCTGCACATAGCCCTGACCGGTGCGCGCGACCATCTCCACCACATGCAGGCGAAGCCGCGTCGCGATCCGCTCCAGTTCCGCAAGATTGCCCTTTGCTTTCATGTCCTGTCTCACGCGATGGTCAGGATATCGGCGTCGCGCCGGGCGAGCCCGCTCAGGCGGATGCCGAGACCGGGCGCATCGGAGACGCGGAACCGGCCGCCCTGCGGTTGCAGATCCTCCTCGCAGAGTTCGCGGTTGACGTTCTGCAGGGCGTAGACATGGTGCTCGTGGATCTGGAAGTTGGGGATGACCGTTTCCACCTGCAATGCGATCGCGGTGGCGACCGGACTGCCGCAGACATGGCCCTGCACGGTGATGTCGTGGAGATGCGCCAGCTCGCACACCTTCTTGCCCTCGGTGATGCCGCCGATCAGGCCGAAATCGGGCTGGATCACGTCGATGGCATTGGCGCTGATATAGGGTTCGGCACCCCAGCGGGTATAGAAGCGCTCGCCGGCGGAAAAGCGCAGGCCGGAGCGGTCGTGTACGGCAAGATGCGCGCCCGGATTGGCGTAGTGGGTCGGCTCTTCCATGAAGAACAGGGAAAGGTCCGAGAACAGGTCGGAAAGCTGCTCGGCACCGGATTTGCTGGTGAAGGAGTGCAGTTCGAGGATGATGTCGACCTCGGGTCCGACGGCCTTGCGCACCGATTCCATCCGGCGGCGGAAGAGGCCGAGCTGTTCGCCGGAGAAGAGCCCGCGCGGCGGCGGGTTCCGCTGGCCGGAGGCGTCGATCATGATCGGGTCGACCTTGACGCAATCGTAACCATCCGCGACCGCGCGTGCCGCCGCCTCGCCGTAGAGTTCCGGTGCGCCGAGGAAGCTCGTGCCGTCGGGCGACCAGCCGAACTGGATCTGGCTTGCATAGGTGCGTAAGGATTCGTTGGTGCGGCCGCCGAGCAGCTTCCAGACGGGCATGCCCAGCGCCTTGCCCTTGATGTCCCAGATGGCCGCGTCGATCGCGCTGATCGCACCGGTGACCACCGGTCCGCCGCCTTCGCCCCAGAAACTGCCGCGAAAGAGCTTCTCCCACAGGCGCTCGCTGTCGAACGGATCGGCGCCGAGCACGAAGGCTTCCGACAGGTCCCTGACCATGCCGACACTGGCGCTGGCTCCCACGCCATAGGCGAGACCGACCTCGCCGACACCGTCGATACCCTCGTCGGTCTCGATCCGCACCCAGGTCGGATTCCAGCGCGAGATACCGTCGCGGCCCGAACGGTGTGCGTTGATGACCTCCACGGAGCGAATTTTCATCGCCTGTCATTCCTCCCCGAAAAAAGCAGTTGCCGAAATATTGTATACTGTGCACTCTGGACAAAATACAAGCATGATCCCTGGACGGGGTGAAACGGCAAGATGATCGGGGAAGAACGGAAGACGGCGACTGTGAGACGCATCGGGCGGCGTTCGACGGCAGCATCAGCGGCGGATGCCATCCGCGATGCGATCATCGAGGGCACGCTCGCCATCGGTCAGCCACTCTCGGAGGCCTCCTTGTGCTCATCGCTCGGCATCAGCCGCACACCGCTGCGCGAGGCGCTGATGGAGCTCGAGGGACAGGGGCTCGTGGACATCGCACCCTACAAGGGGGCCAGTGTCTTTTTCCTGAGCCCGCCGCAGATCCGCCAGCTCGGCCGGTTCCGCAAACTGCTGGAGCTTGCAGCGCTCGAGGCGGCGATGCAGGATTGCCCCGACGAGCTGGCAAGGGATCTGGATGAAGTCGTGGCGGAGATGGGTGCCATTTTCTCGACGGACAGCACCAGCGCCTATGGCGCGCTCGACACGCGGCTGCATGAGAGCCTGATCGCGCATGGCGGCAATGCCTACATCCGGCAGGCCTACCAGATCGTCGGGTTGAAGCTCGCCGTCTTCCGCAATCTCATCCCGCGCAACTGGGACTATATCACGAACGCGCAGCGCGATCATCTGGCCCTGCTGGAACAGGTCAAGGCCGGACGGGTGGACCGCGCGCGGGCCATTCTCGAACGCCATATCGATGGCGGAACCGAGAACTATGCGGCGAATGTCAACGAGGCCCTGCAGAACAAGGGGCCGGGCAGGACAGGGGAGCTGGACGATGCCGGTTCATGATCCGGCCCGATGAAGCGCCTCGTCGGGTCCGCAAGGATGGCGTGCTTCATCGACTTTCTCACCCCCTCCGCATCCGGCCATGTGACCGGCCGGATGCCCGATGTCGATGGAGGAATGGTCACCAACTGAAGTCGAACCACAGGGAGGCAGAAACATGTTCAGGAATGTACTCGGGACGCTCATGGCGGGTGCCGTGGTCCTTGCGGCGCAGGGTTCCCTTGCCGCCGAATACACGATGAAGCTCACGATCACCGATCCCGAACCGACCGCGCCGGAACGGCACTACGGACGCACCGGGCTGATCGCGTTCGCCGAGGAGGTGAACGAGAAATCGGGCGGGCGGATCGAGGCGAAGATCTACTGGGGCGCGCAGCTCGGCAAGGTCGAGAGCGTGCTCAATCTCGTTCGCAACGGTCAGGTCGAGGCAGCGGTCGCCTCCGACGGCCATGTCGCACCCTACTTCCCGGATATCGAGATTCTCGGGATCCCGTATCTCTTCATCGACCGCAAGGTTGCCTATGACGTGTTCGATGGCGAGTTCGGCCGGATGCTGTCCGACCGCATGGCCGAACAGTCCGGCATCCGGCCGCTGCCGTGGCTGGAGAATGGCGGCTATCGCCACTATTCCTCGAACAAGCAGATGGAAACCGTCGAGGACATGGAAGGTCTCAAGATCCGGACGATGAACAATCC
>JAGREZ010000094.1 GCA_020446285.1 Geminicoccaceae bacterium | reverse complement strand
TGGCTCGAACTGATCTGGTGGGCGGCCACGCGGATGCCCGGCTACCACACCATTCTCGGCATGGATTTCCCCTGGCAGGCAAAGGCGATCCTCGGCATCGTCATCGGTGCCGCGACGATCTATCTGGGCTATGCTGTCTATCGCAAGGCATGGCTGGGTCTGACGGCGTTCAACCGAGGCTGGGCGTTCATCACCTTCCTCAAGAAGGCGGTGATGATCGGTGCACCGGTCGCCATCGTCATGCTCGCGATGAACTGGCTGGCGGGCACCACCTTCAGCTACTGGACCATCCTCGAAATCGTCTTCTGGCTCGTCCTCGTGGTCATCGGCGCTGTCATTGCCGCCGGTCTCTGCTGGAACTTCGATACCCGTCGCGAGGCAGGCGTTGGCAGCGTCAATGTCACCATGGGTGACGACGACGATTTCAACGGCTGAAGCCGGCCGCGCCAGCGGACGTTCTGGACCTCATCCGGACGCCCGTTATAGTTCTCCCGTGCAATGGGGGCCGAAGCAGCATGAGCGAAACCGATCAGAAAAACGATCTCGTCACCTGCGACGCCTGTCCGGTACTCTGCCGGATCCGCGAGGGGCGAAGCGGTGCCTGCGACCGTTACGCCAACATGGAGGGCCGGCTGACCCGTCTTGATCCCGTAGTCTTCGCAAGGCGTGCAGCCGGGGAAGGCTGCGAGATGGTGCCGTTTCTCGGCGACAGTGACTGGGACGGCCGCCTGCTGCGTGACGGATCGACCTTCCTCACCGGCATCGGCGCAGGCACGACCTACCCCGACTACAAGCCCGCCCCTTTCATCGTCTCCACCGAAATCGAGGGTGTGGACACGATCACAGTGGTTACTGAAGGTATTTTTTCTTACTGCGGTATCAAAGTGAAGATGGACACCGACCGTTATGTCGGCCCGGAAACCGCCGCCGTGCGTGTCGATGGCGAACAGATCGGCCATGTAACCACCGCCGAATATGGCTCGCAGATGCTCTCGCTCGGCGGTGTGCGCCATCTGACGGGAGGATCGAAGAAGGAAGGCCGGATCACCTGTTCGTCCATGCTCTCCCTGCTCAACCGCGAGGCCGTCAGGATGACGGTAGATGGCGGTGCCGAACTGGTCGTCGAGGCGGGCCGGCCGCCCGTGGTCAATGGCAAGGGCGAGGAGCGCATGCGGGTCGGCTGCGGATCGGCCACTATCGGCATCTTTGCCCGGCAATGGCGCTCCCATGTCGACGAGGTGATCGTCGTCGATGACCACATCACCGGTGTCCTCACCGAACATCAGGCCGGCCGCTTCCTCGACATGCCACCTTCAGGCATCCGCGTGCGTGGCCGCCGATCGACGCCGGGTCGCTATTTTCAGGTGGCCGAACCCGGTCTTGGCTGGGGCGGAACCAATGTCGACGACCCGCTTGCCATCATCGAGAGGATCGATCCGAAGGTGGCGTGGCCCGGAATGCGCCTTCTTTTCGTCTCGACGACCGGCGAACACAGCGCCTGGTTCGTTCTCGACGGGGATCTCGTGCCGCGCGAGGCGGAACCGCCCGAGCCCATCCGCATCGTCACAGACCGAATCGCCGAAAATTGCGAGCCCGCGCTGTGCTCGGTCATCTTCATGGCCGGCGCCGGCGGCTCACTGCGCGCGGGCGTCACCGAAAATCCGGTGCGTCTCACCCGCTCGGTGCGCGAGCTTCGCGCCCGGGTCACATCGGGTGGCGCACCGGTTCATGTCTGGCCCGGCGGCGGCATCACCTACATGGTCGATGTCACGGAGATGCCGGAGAACAGTTTCGGCCATGTGCCGACTCCGGCGCTGGTCGCACCCATCGAATTCACATTGTCCCGCAAGGATTACGAGGCACTCGGCGGCCATATGGACCATGTGCGTGCGCTCGAGGATGTGGCACCGGGCACCGAACGGCGAAAGCTCCTCGAATGGAGCCGCTCCCGTGCCTGGCCGCTCCGATCGAGGGAACCGTAGATGACCATCCGCTGCCTGACAGACGGGTTCTGAACGGGTCAGCTATTTGGTGGTGTAGCCACCATTCACGAGGATGGTCTGACCCGTCATCCACCAGCCGTCCGAAACCATGAACAGGATCCATGGCGCTATATCCTCGATATCGGTAAGCCCCGTTGTCGAGAATGGAGACAGCGCGGCCGCCGTCTTGTGATATGCGACAGCATCATCGCCTTCTGCCGGGTAGAAGAATGGCGTGTCCATCGGACCTGGGCCGATAGCCGTCACGGAGATACCGCGTTCGCCGAACTCCTTTGAGGCAGCGCGCGTGAAATGCTCCACGGGCGCCTTCAGCCCCTCATAAGCCGCGTAGAAGGGAGTGTAGGCTCCCAGAAGCGAGGTGACGATCGTCACGATCTTGCCATTGTCGTTCACGGCCTTGCCAGCTTCCTTGAGGAAGAAGAACGCCGATTTCACGTTTACTGCGCTCGACCGATCGAACTCTTCCTCGCTCACCTCCGCGATCGGCTTCTTGAGAACCATTCCGACGGTGTTGATGGCGATATCCGGCCGCCCGACAGCGGCGACGGAATCGGCGAAGAGCTTTTCCATGGCACCGGCCGATGTCAGATCAGCCTGGAACGCAACGGCTTCGGCACCGGTTTTCCTGATCGCGGCCACGGTCGCATCGGCTTCTGCCCGGGCCGAATCGCTGTTGTAGTGGATTGCCACGGCTTTCGCCCCGGCTCCGGCAAACTCGCGGGCAAGAAGCCCGCCGAGATTCTTCGCGCCGCCTGTGATCAGGACAACCTTGCCTTCAATACTGTTTCTCGACATCCGGGGCTCCCTGCCGTGCTATCATGTCTGGAATCGGCTGCACTTGCGGTGAATTGTAGGTGGTGCGGAAGGACTCGATCAAGACGGGGCAGGCAGGCAAGTGCGCAGATTTCTGCCGGTATCGTTTGCAGCATGCGGGTTTGCGGACAACCTGCCCGGCGTCGAGGCTGCCCCGAACTCAGCGTTTCACGCGAATGTCGATGAACTGCATTCCGCCCGCCTGCGAGAAGGTATGGCAGCCGCGGATCGGGCCCATATTGTCCGGGCGGAAGGAGGCAATGCGCTCTTCGGCATAGCCTTGCGGTGAAAGCTCCGTCACATGCAGGAAGGCCAGGCTGCTGCCATAGCCACGGCTGCCGTCCTGTGCCGGACGCAGCAGGCGGCCACGATGTTCGAACAAGGGGCCGGCACCACGGGTGTCGCGGACGTCGCTTCGCACCGGATTGAGCGGATGCGGCCGCCAGGGACCGCGCAGCGTTTCGGCCATGAACACGAACAGCGCCCACTCCCGATGAAATCCGCCCTCGTCGACCGTGACCATCATGTACCAGAGACCATCCTTGCGATGGACGGTCGCATCCACCATCGAATGACCCTCGAGCAGGGTCCGTTCCCGGATCCAGCGATCAGGAAAATGCTCGGCCCGGTACAGATCGACGCGCTTCACCTCGCCCGTTTCCGGGATCATCCACCAGTCACCCTCCGCCTCGAACACCTGTGGATAGGAAAGATGAAAGGGCTGCACCATGACCTCGCGGACATCGCGCAGCCGGCCCTCATCGAAGACCGCGCACGCAAGCTCGCCCCGGGCGCCGCCCGGTGGCACCCGCTCGAAGAACAGATACAACCCGCCATCATGCATAACCGCGAACGGGTCGGCCGCCTCGCCGTCGTCCGGCAGTTCGACGAGACGAAAAGGGGCGGCGGCGATACTGTTTTCCTCGAACCCCGGAAGATCGCCGGCTGCCGCCCGTCGCCAGGAAAGTACCCATCGGCTGCCACCCGACCGTGCATCGATATTGCCCTTGACCGAAACCGCGAGGCGGCGGGCACGATACAGCCAGCCGCGACCGCCGCACCGGCCGACAGGTTCGCCGCCAGTCTCCGGTGCGAATGGCCTGCAACCGGCATGCAGCCTTCGAAGCGCGCGCGCCAGGCAAGTGGCCGAGGCTTCATCGACCGCACGAGAGTTTCGCTCCTCGTGAACAGAGAGCTGAAAACTCTCGAAGCTGCGATAGATGATCTCGCCATCCGGCGAGATGCCCCTGCCGCCGGCGCGAGTCCGGTACAGACGCACCTCGATGTCGAATGTCTGGTGCGCAAGAAGGAGATCGGAGACGCCCGTCCCCGTCAGGCACCGTTCGACCCTGAGTATGCCGAGAACGGGAAGATCCGTTCCGTCCATCCAGTTCTGAAGGTCGATATCTCCATCGCAGACAGGATCGATCAGAATGTCGGCCACGCTACCGGACGAATCCTGCAGCGGCTCGACGAAAGGCAGCCGCATGGCGCGAGCGCAGCAGTCGAGAAGCCAGGCAGAAGCACCATTCCGGCCCGGCAGGATACCTGCACGAAGCCGTGAATCCGGTTTCGTCGGCGTATACAATTGCGCGGTCGCCCCGATATCGGCCGTCACCGGCATGCCCGTTCGTTCATGCAACCGACACCCCGTGCGTCTTTCACGACGATGCGGCAATGCCCAGATGCAGCAGCAATGCGAGAACGGCGACGAAACCGGCATGGTCGATCCGGTCGAACGATCCTGGAAGGGCTCGCCCAGCTTCCGTATCGACGAGCAAACCCAGAATCTGGGCCAGCAGCATCCCCTCGAACACCCAGAGCGGCGACGAGGTAAAAGCGAGAAAGCCGACGATCGTGCCGCCGAGAATCGTGAACGCCACATGACGGCCCACGGCCAGCCGCATGGCACCGGCAAACACCTCGCCACCCGCCCGCAGGACGGCGACGGTCATGCCGGCATATCCCGTTTTCGGCCCACGTCCGGACATCGTGACCACCCCCGCGAATACCATCGGCTTCGCGGGCATGCTGCTCCGCCGAAGACCAACGGCCGAAAGGAACCGGCGTGCCCGGCCCCGTCCGCGCACGGATGCGATCCTCGCCAGTCCCGGTTAATTTCCGGTTAACGGCGTATCGACGAACGAACGGCGGTCGCAAAAGCCTCTCAGAGCGCATCCATGATATTGTCCGCACCGCTGACCTCCATCATCGGCGGCGCGTCCTCGACGGCGAGGAACTCGACGGTACCGTCCTCAACGATCATCGCATAGCGGCGCGAACGAGTCCCGAGACCGGCCATGCTGCCGTCGAAGGTCAGACCGATCGCCTGCGAGAAGGTGGCGTTGCCATCCGAGAGGATGCGAATCCGGCCATTGACATTCTGGCTCTTGCCCCAGGCATCGAGGACGAAGGGATCATTGACGGCGATGCACACGACCTCGTCCACGCCCTTCGCCTTGATCTCGTCGAGCCGTGCCAGAAAACCCGGCAGGTGCTTGGCATGGCAGGTCGGGGTGAAGGCGCCCGGAAGTGCGAAAATCACGACCTTGCGACCATTGACGATGCTCTTGAGTTCGACATCGGCCAGACCTTCGGCCGTGAGCACCTTGAACGTCGCCTCGGGCAGTTTCTGCCCAACCTCGATGGTCATTTCCCTCGCTCCTCCCGTTGAAAAGGCATGGGATCATATAGGCGATCCGGCCGCGGACGGCAACTACGCCCGTGGCGTCGCGCCAGTGGAATCCGCGGCGGTGCGCGACCGCACTCCTGCATGCTTTCCATGCAAGGGCGCTTGTGATGCCACGGCGAGATCCCTATTTCATGGGTCATGAACGAACAGCGCGACGAAATCTCAGAATCCGGGGTCGACGGCAACTCGCTCGACGGCATGTTGCTCGTGGCCATGCCGAACATGTCCGATCCCCGGTTCGCTCACTCGGTCATCTATCTCTGCACCTTCAGTTCCGAGGGTGCGATGGGTCTGATCGTCAACCAGCTCGCGGACACGCTCGATTTTGGCGAGATCATCGGTCAGCTCGGCATCGAAGTACGCGAGGAAGCCCGTTCCACTCCCGTCCATGTCGGCGGGCCAGTGGAGACAAGCCGCGGCTTCGTGCTGCATTCCACAGACTATACCCACCCGGACACGCTGGTGATCGACGAGCGCTTCGCGCTCAGCGCAACCGTTGACGTGCTCCGCGCGATCTCGGACGGCAGCGGCCCGAAACAGCGCGTCTTCGCGCTCGGTTATGCCGGCTGGGCGCCGGGCCAGCTTGATGCCGAGATCCAGTCCAACGGATGGCTCATCGTCCCATCCGATGAGGATATCGTTTTCGGCAACGACCAAGACAGCAAATGGCGCAAGGCCCTTTGCAAGATCGGCGTCGATCCCTCGCTTCTCAGCGGCGACAGCGGCCACGCCTGAAAACAACCGGGCCTTCTTGCGCAGCGGAATGGTTTGCCGCCACCCTCCCCGTCTCAAGAATCGGCGCGAACGATCGTATCGTGGGCGGCGATCGCACCGAGATTGAGAATGTCCGACACGGTCGCGTTCATCGACACGATCTGCACGGGTTTGCTCAACCCGGACAGGACGGGTCCGATGACCGTTCCGCCACCGAGCTGGCGCAGAAGCTTGGACGCGATATGCGCGGTGTGCAATGCCGGCATCACCAGCACATTGGCGGGACCCGACAGCCGGCAATGCGGATAGAGTGCCATGAGTTCGGGATCGAGTGCGACGTCCGCCGCCATCTCGCCGTCATATTCGAAATCGACATCCCGGCGGTCCATCTCGCGCACCGCATCGCGCACCCGCTCCGCCTTGGTCAGCCGCGGATTGCCGAAGGTGGCGAAGGAGAGGAAGGCGACACGCGGAACCAGACCCATTTGCCGTGCGAATGCCGCAGTCTGGATGGCGATGTCGGCCTGCTCCTCCGGCGACGGCAGCTCGTTGACGGTGGTATCGGCAATGAACACCGTCCGCCCCCTTGCGACGACGATGGTGATCCCGAGCACGGAGCGCCCCGGCTCGTTGTCAAGGGCCATCCCGAGATCGCGGATCACCGTCGTGTAGCGGCGGGTGAGACCGGTGACCATCGCATCCGCGTGGCCGTGTGCGACCATACACGCCCCGAACACGTTGCGATCGAGATTGACCGCCCGCTGGCAGTCCCGGAACAGCATGCCGTGACGCCACTGGCGTTCATAGACATATTCGGCATAGGTACGATTGTGTTCCGATAGCCTCGCATTATGGATCTCCAGCCCTTCCGGCTGGCTGATTCCCATGGTGGAAAGCGCCTCGAGAATCCTCTCCTCGCGTCCGACGAGGACCGGCGTGCCGAGACCACTGTTGCGCCAGGCGATCGCCGCGGAAAGCGACTGTTCCTCCTCGCCCTCGGCGAAGACCAATCGCTTCGGCTCTGCGCGGACCCGGTCGATGATCATCTGCATGCGGCTCGCGGTGGGATCGAGCCGCGAGCGCAGCTGGTCGCTGTAGCGCTCCTTGCTGATGATCGGCCGCCGCGCGACGCCGCTCTCGATCGCCGCCTGGGCCACCGCCGGCGGCACATGGGTGATGAGGCGCGGATCGAACGGTGTCGGAATGAGATATTCGCGACCGTAACGCAGACGCTTTCCCTGATAGGCGGCGCTGACTTCCTCGGGCACCTCCTCGCGCGCGAGCGCAGCGATGGCGTAAGCCGCAGCGATCTTCATCGCGTCATTGATCGAGGATGCGCGCACGTCGAGCGCACCGCGGAAGATGTAGGGGAAGCCCAGGACATTGTTCACCTGGTTGGGATAGTCCGAGCGACCGGTGGCGACGATCGCATCCTCGCGGATCCCGTTCGCCTCCTCGGGCGTGATCTCCGGATCCGGATTGGCCATGGCGAAGATGATCGGATCCTTCGCCATGGAGAGGATCATCTCGCGAGTGAATGCGCCCTTGACGGAAAGCCCCAACACCACGTCGCATCCCTCGACCGCGTCCGCGAGCGTGCGGGCCCCGGTCTCCACTGCATGGGCCGACTTCCACTGGTTCATGCCCTGCTCGCGGCCCTTGTAGATGACGCCGCGCGTGTCACAGAGAATGACATTGCCGTGCGGAACGCCCATGGCCTTGATGAGTTCGGCCACCGCGATCCCGGCAGCACCGGCGCCATTGATCACCATGCGGGTCTCTGCGAGCGTGCGGCCGGTGAGGTCAATGGCGTTGACAAGCGCGGCGGCGGCGATGATTGCCGTGCCGTGCTGGTCGTCGTGGAA
>JAGREZ010000579.1 GCA_020446285.1 Geminicoccaceae bacterium | reverse complement strand
GACTCGGTACATCATTCACATTTTCCCCTCGCGGAGATGCGGGTTTCCCTTCCCGGCAGCAGGCTGACGGGGAAATCAGGCCATTCGGTACATCATTCACATTTCAGGGGTGCTGTGCGCCGCAAATCGCCGTTTCGACTCGGTACATCATTCACATTTTGCCGTTTCGAACGCGCTGAGGGCGGCACAGGGCGGGTGTCGACCCTGCCCGGACTCGGTACATCATTCACAATCCACAGGCCCCGGCCGGCAAGCGGCGGCGGCCGGGGGGATTCGGTACATCATTCACACCGACTCGGTACATCGTTCACACCCGGACTCGGTACATCATTCACGGATGTTCGGTACATCATTCACAAAATTGCCCGCAAACGCCTGATACGAAAGGCGGATTCGAACCCCTAACGTTCTAACAGAATTAACTAACATTCTAACGGCCTGCGGCCGCGCGAACGGCCTTGTGGAAAACCCCTCCGTCACCGGCACAAGAAGAAACCGCACACCCCCTCTCCTGTCGAAGACCATATCCGGATACTGAAATTAACCAGCAATCTTAACGACTTGCTCCACTCCTGCATGACATATTGGGGACATCCTCGTCTCCTCGGACTTACAGCCGGTGGATAACCACTTCCACCGGCTGCTTTTCCGGGGCATGAACTGGGAATTGAAAATCCCCCGGGCAACCGGAAGGGATGACGGAGTGAGGAAACGCCATGCGCAAGGTCCGGTTTCTCGGCCTGCCCCTGACCGTGTCCGAAGATGACGCGGAGATCGTCTCGTCCATGCGCCAGTGCTGGCTCGGCAAGGGTCCCCTTCTCGCGACCTTCGTCAATCCGCATGCCTGGACACTCAGACACCGCGACGAACGCTATCCGGCCCTTCTCGACGAGATGGACATGGTGCTGCCCGACGGGATCGCCGTCTCGAAGATGGCAACCAGCCTGCTCGGCATGCGGACCGGACGTTTCAGTTTCGACGCCTCCTCGCTCTATCATCCGCTGTTTTCCGCCCTCGATGCCGAGAAGCGCAGCCTGTTCGTCGTCGGAGCGGCCCCGGGCGTCGCCCTGAAGGCCGTCGAGCGCATGCGGGCCTCCTACCCCGGAATTTCGGTTGAAGGCGTTCTGGACGGCTTCCAGCCCCGGGAAGAGGCCATTCAGGCGATCATCGACGCCAGACCCGATCTTGTCGTCTGCGGCATGGGCGCACCGCATCAGGAACGCTTCCTCATCGCCCTGCGCGATGCCGGCTTCACCGGTGCCGCCTTCACCTGCGGCGGCTTCCTCGACCAGCTGGCTGCGGCGGAGACCTATTATCCGGCCTGGGTCGACCGGCTGGAGATCCGCTGGCTGTGGCGCATATGGTGCGAGCCGAAGCGGCTCTGGCGCCGTTATGCGATCGAATATCTGCCGTTCATCCGCCTCAGCCTTTCCAGCCTGCTCAGGCGCCGGCTCGGCATGGCCGGGCTTTCCGGCGTCAACCCGCGAGCATGAGCCGGCGCACGGTCCCGTCGATCACCGGTTCCGCTCCGCCCCAGTGACGAAAGCCGGGCACGGCCTGGTGAATGAGCATGCCGAGCCCGTCGACCACCGGATTGCCGCGCGCGCGTGCCGCACGCAGCAGCCCCGTTTCCAGCGGCACATAGACGAGATCGGCGACCGGGGCGGCAGGCGGCAGGGCCGAAAGATCGATGTCGAGCGCCGGCTGGCCCTCCATGCCGAGGCTCGAACACTGCACGCACAGCCCTGCCCCCTCGAGCGCCCCTGCCCGGCTCTCCCAGTCCGCCACCGTGATTTCGGCATCGCTCCAGCCGGCGATTTCGGCGGCGAGCGCCTCGGCCCGGCCACGGGTCCGGTTGACGAGACGAAGCGCCCCCTGCCCCGCATCGATCAAGGCCGAGACGACGGCGCGCGCGGCACCGCCCGTTCCGAGAATGACCGCCGGCCCGCCATCCGGCCGCCAGTCCGGCGCATGTTCGCGCAGGTTCGCGAGAAAACCGTAACCGTCGGTATTGTGGCCGACCGTCCGCCCCTCATCGTCGACGAGCACGGTATTGACCGCGCGCATCCGTTCGGCCGTGGCATCCACCCTGTCGACCAGTCCGAACATCGCGGTCTTGTGCGGCAGCGTGACATTGAAGCCGCGAAACCCGATGCGTGGCAAAAGGCGTACCGCGTCGGCCAGCATGTCGGGGCCGATGGCGAGCGGCACATAGACGCCATCGACGCCTGCCCGCTCCATCCAGTGATTGTGCAGCCGGGGTGAGAGCGAATGGGCGACGGGCCAGCCGATCACCCCTGCAAGCCTGGCCTTTCCCGATATCATCCGCGCATCCCCCTTTTCCATGATACACTGGCAGTCGTGCAAGCTTGTCATGGCATGATGTTGCAACCCCGTGCCGGTTTCATCCCGGTACGGGTACGGATCTGTCTGGAGAAATCGTTGCAAAAGACAAGGACCATCTGTGCGGGCAGGGAAACGGGGCGAGATCGGCAAGCGCTCCCGGCAAAGGACTTGACAGGAGCAATTATAGGATTTAAAACCTACTATATGAGAACCACAGCGACAGCACAAGGCTCCCCCCCTCCCCTCGACCGCCGGCATCTGCTCGAACTTCTCGCGACCGGCCGGAGCCATGCCGAAGCGGCTGTGGAACTCGATACCGACAGCGCCACGATCCGCGCACTCCTCCAATCGGACAGCGATCTGCGGGAGGCGGTGAAGCAGCGACGCAAGCGTCTCGGTTCATCGGCGGAGGACTGGGAGAAGCACATTCTTCCGCTCGAACGTCTCTCGATCGAAAAATGTCTCGAAAAGGGCAATGTGACAGTGGTCAACACCATCCTCAGGGCCTCGCTCAAGGCGGAAAAGGCCCCTTCCCTCACCTCGGCGAAAGCGACACGAAAGGACGAACTGAACGATCCGGAAACCCCGGAACATCGCCGAAGGTTTCTCCAGCGTCTTCAGCAGTTCAGCGAATACACACCAAGGGACATTGCCCAGTGGTGGTGGCTCGAGGTTCACGACGGAACTCCGGGCGTGGCCCGACGCCTTCTCCCGGATCGTTATCCCGATCGTTTCGCCGAGGCGCTCGAAAAGCTCGCCGAAGGGCTCGAAGTGATTCCGAGGATCCGCGCCGAGGCGCTGAAGGCCGCCGACAGCGCGGTTGCGACTTCATGGCCCTGCGACGACCAGATCTATCCGGATCTTCACGGCCTGCGGGACCCCAGGATCACCGACGAACAGCGCAAGGGTCGCGAGTTTCTCCGGAAGTTGCGGTCCGGCATGGCCGGAAATACGAGCACCGGAGTTGCGGATCCGCGCCCTCCCCTTTCCCCGCCCGATACCGGTTCCGCCGATACGGGCGGGCTCCCTCTCCCCGATGAATGACATTTGTCTGTGGCGTCACTCACGCTTGCGATACCATGACACATGCTTGCCGTTTCGGCTGGATACATGGACAGACTGATACGGTGAAACAATGAAGCCGTTGCAAG
>JAGREZ010000578.1:4120-4356 GCA_020446285.1 Geminicoccaceae bacterium | reverse complement strand
TCCTGCCAGATGGCATCGATGGTGTCATAGACTTCCTGCGGCGCGCCGGCGGGAATGAGAATGCCGAAATAGTCCGGTGCGATGTGCATGTCCGGCAGCCATTCGGTGATCGGCGGGATCGGCTCGAGTCCCTCGATCTCCAGCGGACTGTCCGAAAGCACCGCCAGCGCCCGCAGCCGGCCGCCGCGGATGAGCTCGGACTGTTCCACGGCGAGCTGGGTGGTGGCCACGACCTC
>JAGREZ010000578.1:0-4072 GCA_020446285.1 Geminicoccaceae bacterium | reverse complement strand
ACCATGCGGGCATTCAGCTCGCCGCCGGCAGCCTCGCGGATGGCGGCGAGCGCCATGCCGCCCGAGGAATTCACCCCGGCGGTGCCGATGGTGACGCTGTCGCCGGAGCGCATCGCCTCGAGAAGCTGGCCGAAATCCTCATATTCCGAATCGGCATTGACCGAGACCACCGGGACATTGGCGACATGCAGATAGATGGCATAGTCGGCGATGCTGGTGTCGGGCACGAGGCCGGTCACGGCATAGGTGGCGTTGTTGGCGATGGCGTTGGCGGTCCATGTGTAACCGTCGCGCGGCGCGTCGAGTGCCGCCTTGGTGCCGATCGACCCGGATGCGCCGGGCTGGTTGACGACCACCACCGACGTGCCGAGGGCTTCCTCGATGATCGGTGCCACGATGCGCGTCACCTGATCGGTGGAGCCACCGGCGGACCATGGGACGATGATGTTGACGGGCTTGTCGGGTTGCCATTGCGCCATGGCAGGCGATGCGATGACAAGGGACGCTCCGACAGCGGCCAGCATGAAGCTCTTCATGGTTTCTCCCTGAACATTCTTCGCAGAACGGGACGTTAGCGATTCACCCTTTTTCCAACAAGGACAAGATTTCCACGGGCAGACCGGTTTCGGCACTGCGGGTGGCGGCGACGCCCGTAAGCACGGAGAGCGCGCCGGCGCGTGCACCCGCCCGCTGGCCCATGGGATCGACCGCTTCGGGATCGTAGAGCGAGCGGTGCAGCAGCGGATCGCCGCCGAAATGCCCGCCCGGCCCGTGCTCGACCGTGATCCGCTCGACCGAACGGTCGGTGCCGAGCACGAGGATTTCGTCGCGGCCGACCGGCGCGTCGAACGCCTGAGCCTCGTACATGCGGATCTCGATCCGCCCGTGCGTGCCGTTGAAGGCGAGATGATAGCCCTCGATCGGCATGTAGGCGTTGAGCGAATAGGACACCTGCACGCCATTGGCATAGCGGATGGCGGCCGTCATCGTGTCGTAGATGTCGATATCCTCGCGATAGACGCAGGCATCGCGGACATAGCCATCTTCGGCGGATGCCTCCTCATAGAGATCGACCAGCCAGGGATCCTTCTGCATGTCGAAGAAGAACTCGCATTCGCCGGCATGCGCGCAGCCCGTGCAGCGTTCGCCGCGGAACGGCCCGTTGCGGCCATATTTGCGCAAGTCGCCCTGGGCGAAGACGCGCACCGGATCGCTGTCGAGAAACCAGTTCAGAAGGTCGAAATGATGCGTCGCCTTGTGCACGAAGAGGCTGCCGGAATGGCGCTTGTAGGCGTGCCAGCGGCGGAAATAGTCAGCACCATGGCGGGTGTCGAGATACCAGTGGAAATCGACCGAGGTGACCGTGCCGATGCGCCCCGAGGCGACCAGATCGCGGATCTTCAGCGAGGTCGGCGCAAAGCGGTAGTTGAACGCCACATCGACCCGCCGGCCGGTGCGCTTCTCCGCCTCGAGTATGCGCCGGCAGTCCGCGGCGGTGGTCGCCATGGGCTTTTCGGTGATGACGTCGATGCCGGCCTCGAGCGCCTTGACGATGATGTCGGCATGGGTGTCGTCGCGGGTGGTGACGACCAGCGTGTGCGGCTTCGCCGTTTCGAGCATCCCGTCGAGATCGGTGGTCACGACCGCGTCTTCGGGAAGGTTGGCGGCGGCGGCGTGCAGCCTCTTGCCGTTGCAGTCGCTCAGGCCGACAATGGCCATGTGCCCGCCGCAATGCGCCAGGGCATCCCTGCCCCAGGTGCCGGTGCCACGATGTCCGGTTCCGACGATGCCAACCCTGCGTTTGTTGGTCTGGAGAGGGTTCATTTTGCCCTTGCCCTGAAAATAACGAAATGGTTATTATTGTCGGTTCTCCCTTTTGTCAATAGATCGCGGGGAAACTCCGGAGAAGAACGATCAAGACGACAACCATGCCCAGAAAGCGCAGGCCGGGCCGGCCGAGCACCGCGGACCAGGATCCCGAAGCCATCCGCCGCGACATTCTCGTCGCCGCGCGCAAGGAATTCGTCGAGCATGGCCTCGACGGTGCGAGAGTCGACCGTATCGCCACGCGCGCCGGGGTCAACAAGCGGCTGCTCTATCACTATGTCGGCAACAAGGAGACGCTCTACTCGCACGTCCTGCTCCAGGCCTATCGCGACATCCGCGCCGGCGAGGAGGAACTGTGCCTTGCGAGCCTGCCGCCGGTGGAGGCGATGTCGCGGCTGGTGGCCTTCACATTCGACCATTTCCACGAAAATCCGTGGTTCATCCGCCTCCTTTCCACGGAAAACATCCAGCGGGCGCGCTATGTCCGGGAGATTCCCGAGCTGCAGAGCCTTCATTCGCCGATCATCGGCGAGATTGCGCGGATCCTGAAGGAAGGACTGGAACAGGGGGTCTTCCACCGCGACGTCGATCCTGTACAATTGTACATTACCATGGCCGGCATGTCCTACTTCTACTTCTCCAACATCCACACGCTCGCCGTCGTGTTCGGCAAGCCGCTGGCGACCGACGAGGCCATGGCCGAACGCCGCGCCCACGCCGTCGAGGTGATGATCGCCTATCTTCGTGCAGAAAGGGACTTGCCAGAAAATAACCATTGAGTTATTTAAATCCCAATACCGAATGAACGTGCGACAACAAAGGGAGGTCGTCACAATGCAGAAATCCATGTCCGCCATGAACAGGCGCGGCTTCGGCAGGCTCGCCGGCAGCACGGCGCTTGCCGCCGCATTCGCATCGGTGGGTCGTCCGACCTTCGCCGCCGACAATGTCCGGCTGATCTGGTGGGGCAATCCCGAGCGCGACAAGCGCACCTATGCCGTTGTCGACAAGTACAATGCGGACAAGGGGGCGGATGTCCTCCCCGAGACTTACGCCTGGGGAGACTACTGGCAGAAGCTCGCCACGCAGGCCGCCGGCGGTGCGCTGCCCGACGTGCTGCAGATGGATTACCGCTTCATCTTCGAATATGCGCGCCGCAACCAGCTCGCCGACCTCGGCCCGTTCCTCGGCAACGAGTTGCAGCTCGACGATTTCGACCAGGGCCAGCTCGATTCCGGCAAGGTCGACGACAAGCTCTACGGTGTCTCGATGGGCGCCAATTCGATGAGCCATGTCTATAACAAGACCGTTCTTGACGGGATCGGTTTCCAGTTGCCCGACAGCACAAAGTGGACCTCCGACGACTATGTGACGATCGGCAAGGAGCTGAAGGACCAACTCCCCGATGGCATGTATTTCAGCGAGAACATGGGCCTGCAGGAGCCGATGCTGCAGACATGGGTGCGTTCCCGCGGCAAGGAGTTGTACACTCCTGAGGGGAAGCTCGGCTTCGAGAAGCAGGACATCATCGATTTCTTCAACTACTGGAGGATGATGCAGGACGAGGGCCTTACCGCGCCCGCCGACATCCAGGCGCAGGATTCCGGGAAGATGGAAGAGCGCATGCATGTGATCGGCAAGTCGCTTTTCGGCTTCATCCATTCCAACCAGCTCGTCGCCAACCAGAACCTGATGGAAGACGAGATCGACTTCGTGATGATCCCCAATGCCGGCGACAAACCCGGACAGTACATGAAGCCCTCGATGTTCCTGTCGATGGCGGAAAGTTCTGCAGACAAGGCTGCCGCCGCACAGTTGATCAATTATTTCATCACCGACGACGATGCCAACGACATCCTGCTGATCGAGCGCGGCGTAAGCGCGGATGCGTCAATCCGGGAGCGCATCCTCGGGGCACTGACACCCACGGAACAGAAGATCATCCGCTACCTCGACCTGGTCGCGACGCATGTCGGGCCGCTGCCGCCGCCGCCGCCGAAGAATGCCGGCGAGATCGACCGCTCGCTGCGGCCGGCATGGGAATCGGTGTCGTTTGGACAGGTCGGCCCGGAAGATGCGGCGGTCCAGTTCTATGACAACGCCGCCCAGATCCTCGAACGCAGCTGACCACGACGATGGCGAAAGTGGGTCCAGCACCGGCCGGCGGCGCCTTGCCGCCGGCTGCGGAAACCGGTTTGTCCCGATTCTGGCGTCTGCACGGGACGAGCTATCTCTTCCTCCTGCC
>JAGREZ010000093.1 GCA_020446285.1 Geminicoccaceae bacterium | reverse complement strand
GTTCTCGGGACGCGCCGTCTTGCCGGCATCGACGATCCGCAGGCCGCCTACGAGACGGGTCGCGTGCTGCGCATGATCGCGCGCCTGTTCGATGCGGCGCGCGCACCGGCCACCGTCTCCGAACAGTTCCGCGACAATCTACAGGCGGCGATCATGAGCCATCACATGCGTCGTTCGGGCAAGAGCTGGCGCTGCCGCGATACGATCGACATGTTCATCGAGATGTACGAACGAGTTCTCACTCCGAAACCGGGCGAGCTCGATGCGGTGCGCCAGTTTCTCGAACTGAAGAGCCGCAAGCCCGGAAGCAGCACGCCCGAGACGCGAAAGTCGGGCGGCTGGGGACTGGGATGGCTCAATCGCGCAGCGGCCTGAACGACATTCCGGGGCATCCCCTTCACCTTCAGACGCTCGACATGTACCATTCGAATTCGAGCGGTGTGATGCGGGTCTCGAAGCGGGCATATTCCGCGCGGCGGCAGGCTCCATAGAGCTTGCAGAAACGGTCACCCAGATAGCGCGGCAGGATCTTTGCCTTCTCGAACGCGGTGAGCGCATCGGCCCAGCTCGTGGGAATGCTGCGACGCTTGCGGTCATAGGCATTGCCGGTGATCGGCGCGCCGGGATCACCCTTCTCGCCGATTCCGTGAAGGACGCCGGCGAGGATGGATGCGACCACGAGATAGGGGTTGGCGTCGGCACCGGCCGTCCGGTGCTCGATACGCCGTGCCTTGTCGGGACCGGCTGGAATGCGCAGCGCCACCGTGCGGTTGTTGTAGCCCCATGTGGGGGCGGTCGGTGCATAGGACAGGGGCTGGAGACGGCGATAGGAATTGGCGTTGGGGGCGAAGAGGAGCACCGATTCACCCATCGTCTGCTGCAGACCCCAGACCGCGTGCCTCAGTCGCTCCTCACCGTCCGCGACCTCGCTGAAGACATTGCGTCCCTTCGCATCGACGAGGCTCATATGCACATGCAGCCCGTTGCCGCTCTGATCCTCGAACGGCTTGGCCATGAAGCTTGCGCGGCGCCCCGTCAATCGCGCCGCTGCCTTGACGCAGCGCTTGAACATGAGGGAATCGTCACAAGCCTGCACGATGTCGTCGACATGGCTGAGATTGACCTCGAACTGTCCGGGTGCGAATTCGCTCAGGGCGCCCTTGATGGGAAGATCCTGCGCCTCGCAGAACTGGTCGAGCAGGTCGAAGAAATCCTCGGCCTCATCGAAACGCTCGTGCAGATAGACCTCGGGTTCCCTTGGCCGCCGCCCGAGGCGCGGGCTCACCGCCATCTGCGGCCGCCCATGCTCGTCGAGCTCGGTGTCCAGAAGGTAGAATTCGAGCTCGAGAGCCGTGACCGGATACACCCCCTGCCCGGCGAGTTCCGCCGCAAGTGCACGGACCAGCTCGCGCGGATCGGCGAAAAAGGGCGTTCCATCATGTTCGCGGATACCGCCGATGATCTGTGCCCGCCCCTCACGCCAGGGAACGATGCGCAGCGTGCCCGGATCGAGATAGAGAGGCCGGTCGGCATCCCCCTCTTCCCAGACGAGCCCGCTTTCATCGACATTCGCACCGGTCGAATCGAGCGCATAGAGCGTGCTGGTGAAAAAGGCGTGGCCGTCGATGGAATTGCGCAGCTCGGATATGCCGACGCGCTTGCCCCGTGGGATCCCGACAAGGTCCGGAAGCAGGAAATCCGCGCTCTCGATCAGCGGATGGTCTTCGAGAAAACCGGAAAGCCGGTCATCACCCATAGGCCGCCCCATCCAGAGCGGCACGGATCATGACCGGCTTCATCGAAAACGACATCACGGAATCAAAGGCTCTCCTGAACCCATTCGACGAGCTTGCTCTTGGGCAGCGCGCCGACCTTGGTCGCCGTCACCTCGCCATTCTTGAAGAGCATCAGCGTGGGAATGCCGCGCACGCCGTATTTGGTCGGTGTGAGCGGGTTCTCGTCAATATTGACCTTTACCACCTCGACCTGCTCACCGAGTTCTTTCGAGAGTTCCTCGAGATGCGGTGCAATCATCTTGCAGGGGCCGCACCACTCGGCCCAGAA
>JAGREZ010000577.1:1213-2939 GCA_020446285.1 Geminicoccaceae bacterium | reverse complement strand
CGACTGATCGTGACCTGCGATTCCATGTCCATGCTTGCCGAGGCTTGCGAGACCGGCCGGCCGGTCATGATCTTCGACCTGCTGCGCGGTGAAGGTTCCAACCGGCCGCCACCGCCCGCCGACGGGTCGATCCGCCCGCGCTCTTTCGCGGAGACCCTGCGTGGATTGAGCCTGCGCCCGTTCTTCTACAAGCTCGGCATGACCGTCGGCCCCAGCCGGCTCACCCGCGATGTCAGTATCATCCACAGGAACCAGGTGGCAGCCGGCCGTGCAAGCTGGCTCGGTTCGGTCGACAGGGGGGACGTGACGGCATCGCCGCCACCCATTCGCGATCTCGAACGAGCCGCCGATGCCGTCCGCGCGCTTTTCGCCGATCCGCCACCGCCATTCCCGGACCCGCCCGAGAGCATCCTTCCGGAATGGCTGCAGCGCTTCGTCCAGGGCTGACCGGCAGAGAGTTTCGCCGACAGGCTTCACGAAGGATTGCGATCAGACCTCGCGATCGATCTTGGCGAGTTCGACCGCGGCCCGCAGTTCGATCTCGTCGAGCACGGAATCGAGCCGCTCGTCGCCACTCGCCTCGCGAGGCGTTCCGACGATCCGGCGAAGACGGTCATGGTTGTAGGCAGCGCCCCCCTCGGCGAGAGCCGCATCGCGCAACTCACCCAGAATATCGAGCGTTTCCTCGCCATGCCGGCGCGCCCGCTCCTGACGTTCCTCGAGATCCTCCGCCCCCTGGGCCGCGATGATGGCGCCGAGCGATGCGAGCGGCGCGGAGCCCGCCAGTTCCACCGGAGGTGCCATCGCCGAATGACCCGTCGTGGCAGCGGTCGAGAACGAGCCCTGCCCCGCTGGCGTTCCCCGGTTGATCGCCTGACGTCGTTCGGTTCGGCCCGGTCCTGCATTCGGTGCGATCCGCATGGTGCACCCTCCTGAAGAAGTGAAATCGGTTTTCTTCAGATTCAATCTGGACGCAACAAGTTACAAAAAGGTTAATTCGCCACGGAAACATTCGTCCTTTCGTTCCTCCGTCGCGATCCCGCTCACGCTTTCGCCAGTTCGTCGATCAGACAGACATGGGTCTTGATACCGCGCTCGAGGCAGACGAGTTCGAATTTCTCGTTGGGACTGTGGATGCGGTCGTCATCGAGGCCGAAGCCGAGCAGGAGCGTGTCCATTCCGAGAAGGTTCTTCACCGATGCCGCGACCGGAATCGAACCGCCACAACCGATGGTGACAGCCTCATTGGGAAAGATCCGGCTCGCGGCACGACGTGCGGCCCGTACATGCGGGGAATCATCGGGAACCCGGATCGCGGCACCACTGCCGAAA
This sequence comes from Geminicoccaceae bacterium, assembly GCA_020446285.1. GTDB lineage: Bacteria > Pseudomonadota > Alphaproteobacteria > Geminicoccales > Geminicoccaceae > JAGREO01. Next base: position 1,607 of record JAGREZ010000577.1, on the reverse strand, counting down.
TCGGCGATGCGGATCCGTGTTCCCGCAGGCTTGCCATTCTCGAAATGGGACCGCAATGCCGCATTGACCCTTGCCGGATCCTGACCCGGAACCAGCCGGCAGCTCAGCTTGACGGTTGCCTTCGCCGGAATGACGGTCTTGCTGCCCTCGCCCGTATAGCCACCCCACATTCCGTTCACATCGAGGGTCGGCCGCGCCCAGATCCGCTCGAGCACGCTGTAGCCGGCCTCCCCGTGGGAGCGATCGAGGCCGGCCGTGGCGAGAAATTCCGCCTCGTCGAACCCGCTCGCCCGCCAGGCGTGGAGCTGTTCCGCCGTCGGTTCGATGATACCGTCATGAAAACCGTCGAGCGTGACCCGGCCGTCGCCGTCATGCAGGTCGGCGACCAGTCGCG
>JAGREZ010000577.1:0-1165 GCA_020446285.1 Geminicoccaceae bacterium | reverse complement strand
GGGCCTTCGAGCGTCACCTCGAGATAGACGATGCCGCGAAGAAGCGTCGTGACGGCGGGATTGTCGGGGCCGGGCATGCCCGTATCGGAAATCACGCAGACATCCGCTTGCAACCGCTCACTGAAATTGCGCATGAAGGGTTCGAGATTGGCGCTCGCACCTTCCTCCTCCCCCTCGATGAAGAGGGTGATGTCGAAGGGAAGCTCGCCCTTCGTCGCCATCCAGGCGCGAAACGCCTCGATCCAGGTCATCACCTGTCCCTTGTCGTCGACCGCTCCGCGCGCGACCACCCGGCGACCATGGGGCCCGTCCACGAGCGTCGGTTCGAATGGCGGCGTCTGCCACAGCTCAAGCGGATCCGCCGGTTGTACATCGTAATGACCGTAATAAAGCAGATGCCTGCCATTGCCGGCGGGCGCCCGATAGTGCCCGAGCACGACGGGCTGTCCCGGCGTCTCGCAAAGCTCGCATTCGAAACCGATCCCCTGCAGCTCCTCCACGAGCCACGAAGCGGCGCGGCGCGTATCCGCATCATGGGCCGGATCGGTGCCGACGCTTGGAATCCGCAGGAAATCGCAGAGCCGCTCGACGCTCCGCTCAAACCCGCGATCCACCTCCGCCAGTATCTCATCACTCATGACACTTCCCATCCCCGTTTCCGGCAAGGCTCCCATCCTGATGGACAGGTAGCACCGGCGTCACCAAATGCCGAGAGCCACGATGCGGGGAATGTGAATGTCAGGGACGCGTGGCGGTCCGGTGACCTGCCTGTCACGGGATGCTGGACCGGGCGCTGCCGGCAAAGAGGCGATGGCCGTCGGTTTCTTGAACGTTCCTCCTCTTTTTCTCACCCGGGGACGATACCCGGCAACATACAATTTTCGTATTTTTGCGGATTTATCCAGCCTTGCGAGCAGCAGCTTTACCAACCCGTCTGTCCCAGGCACGCATGGCCGGGCGTGGAAAGTCCTGGTTTTGCACCATTTCTCCCGTTTGGCCCGCCCGCAGACCAAATGGCATGGGGGCGTCATGCGGGGATACGTTCATCATGAATTCGTTCAGAAAAATTTAACCCCACATGTCGTAGCCCTTGCGTGTCGAAGCCATTGACGCAGCCGACGGTGCGGGCTTCGGCCGGCCCCTGTGACGTCGATCATGCCGCCTG
>JAGREZ010000092.1:1808-3285 GCA_020446285.1 Geminicoccaceae bacterium | reverse complement strand
CCGAGATTGCCCACCGCTTCGAGCTGGGCACCGGTCAGCACCGTGCCGGCACCGACGATCGCACCCTCCACCTCGTCGAGAATGGCCTTGATCGCCTTCATCGCCACGGTCGTGCGCAGGGTGATCTCCAGCACCTCGAGCCCGCCCCGGACGAGGGCGCGGGCGAGTGGCACCGCCTTGTCGAGCTCATCGATGACGATCACCGGGATCACCGGTGCCTGGCGCATGATGGCGTCGATGTCGCTGGTCGCCTGACGGGACTGGCTCATGCAGAAGCTCCGAAAACCGACGCACCCTTCTCGGCTCCGCCCACCGCCTCGCGGAAGGTGGCGAAGAGTTCGCGCCCCATGCCCTCGTGATAGTGCCTGAGGTCGATCGAGGCCACCTCGCGTTGCAGGAATTCCGCATCATCGACCAGTATCTCCAGCGTACCGGCCCCGGCATCGAGACGGATCATGTCGCCGTCGCGGATCCTCGCGATGGGCCCGCCATGCAGCGCCTCGGGGGTGAGATGGATGGCCGCCGGCACCTTGCCCGACGCACCCGACATGCGTCCGTCGGTGACAAGGGCCACCTTGAAGCCCTTGTCCTGCAACACGCCGAGCGGCGGGGTCAGCTTGTGCAGTTCGGGCATGCCGTTGGCGGCGGGCCCCTGGAAGCGGACGACGGCGACGAAATCGCGCTCCAGCTCGCCGGCCCTGAATGCACTCTGCAATTCGCTCTGGTCGTTGAAGACGATGGCAGGCGCCTCGATCACCTGCCGTTCCGGCTTGACCGCCGAGACCTTGATCACCGCACGGCCGAGATTGCCCGCGAGCAGCCTGAGCCCGCCATTGGCCGAGAACGGTTTTTTGACAGTCGAAAGGATGTTGCCGTCGCCGGACTGCGTCGGGCCGTCCTTCCAGACGAGGGTTTCGCCGTCGAGGAAGGGCTCGGATGTGTAGTACCGGAGTCCGCCATCGCCGGCGATGGTGCGGACATCCGCATGCAGGAGCCCCGCGCCGAGCAGTTCGCGGATGAGACAGCTCATGCCGCCGGCGGCGTGGAAATGGTTCACATCGGCAAGGCCGTTGGGATAGACGCGGGCGAGAAGGGGAACGATTTCGGAAAGGTCGGCCAGATCGTCCCAGGTGAGCTCGATGCCGCCGGCGGCGGCCATGGCAAGAAGATGCATGGAATGGTTGGTCGATCCGCCCGTCGCATGCCAGCCGACGATGCCGTTGACGAAGGCCCGCTCGTCGAGCATTTCGCCCACCGGCGTATAGTCGTTGCCAAGGGCGGTGATCTCGCTCACCCGCCTTGCGGCGTGAGCGGTGAGCGCATCGCGCAAGGGGGTGTCCGGATTGACGAAGCTCGATCCGGGAAGATGCAGGCCCATGATCTCCATGAGCATCTGGTTGGTGTTGGCGGTTCCGTAGAAGGTGCAGGTGCCGGGCGCGTGATAGGAGCGGCTCTCGGCTTCCAGCAGCGCCTCGCG
>JAGREZ010000092.1:0-1742 GCA_020446285.1 Geminicoccaceae bacterium | reverse complement strand
GACGGCATCGGCCCGGCGGGAACGAACACGGCGGGCAGATGGCCGAAGCTCAACGCCGCCATCACCAGTCCCGGCACGATCTTGTCGCATACACCCAGAAAGAGCGCGCCGTCGAACATGTCGTGGCTGAGTGCCACCGCCGAGGCCATGGCGATGACATCGCGCGAGAACAGCGAGAGCTCCATGCCGGCCTCGCCCTGGGTGACGCCGTCGCACATGGCGGGCACGCCGCCCGCGAACTGCGCCACCGCCCCGGCCTCGCGGCAGGCCTTTTTGATCAGTGCGGGAAACCGCTCGAACGGCTGGTGCGCACTCAGCATGTCGTTATAGGTCGAGACGATGGCGATATTGGCCTTGATGTCGCCGGCGAGATCGGTCTTGTCGGTGATGTTGCAGGCGGCGAAGCCGTGCGCGAGGTTGGAACAGCCGAGCCGTCCACGCGCCGGACCGCGGGCGGCAGCAGTGCGGATCCTTTCCAGATAACGGCTGCGCCGGTCATGGCTGCGCCGGGCGATGCGTTCGGTGATTTCGCCGACACGGGCGTTCAGGGTCATTTTTCTCTTCTTTCTGTTCTGCCGATCAGGCTCTCACAGAGCGGTTTCAGCCTGATCGTAGACGAGGAAATCAAGGCGATCCGCGCGGAGCGTAGCAGCGCTACGCGAGCACGGAGAGACCGCCGATTGACGACGTATACGGTCAGGATGGGACCGCTCCGGCGTCAAAGGGAATCCTCGTGCCAATTGCGTCCGTCTTTTTCGATCAGCGCCACCGCCGCCGAAGGCCCCCAGCCGCCGGCATTGTAGGGCTTGGGGGCATCGTCCTGCTTCTGCCAGCTGTCGAGAATGGGCCCGATCCACTCCCAGGCCGCCTCGACCTCGTCCTTGCGCATGAAAAGGGTGGCATTGCCGCGCACCACTTCCATCAGCAGGCGCTCATAGGCGTCGGGATAGCGGACATCGACGATATCGGCATAAGCGAGGTTCAAGGGCTCGTTGTGCAGCCGCATCCCGCCCGGGCCCGGATCCTTGGTCATGAGAAAGATGCGGATCGCCTCGTCGGGCTGCAGGCGCACCACCAGCCGGTTGGGCTGCATCTGCCTGGTCGCATCGCCGAAGATCGAATGCGGTACGCAGCGGAACTGGATGACGATCTCCGACTGACGCGCGGCCATGCGCTTGCCGGTGCGCAGGTAGAAGGGCACGCCGGCCCAGCGCCAGTTCTCCAGTTCGGCCTTGATGACCGCGAAGGTTTCCGTCGTCGAGGGTTCGTTCGTCGACAGTTCCTCCTGATAGCCCGGCACTGCCTTGCCGTTCACAGCACCCGCGCGATACTGGCCGCGCACCGTCTTGTGGGCGATATCGGCCTCGCCGACGGGCTTGAGCGAGCGCAGCACCTTGAGCTTCTCGTCGCGCACCGCATCGGCATCAAGCGAGCGCGGCGGCTCCATGGCGACAAGACAGAGCAGCTGGAGAATATGGTTCTGCACCATGTCGCGCAGCGCGCCGGAGGTGTCGTAATAATCCGCCCGGCCCTCCACCCCCAGACTCTCGGCCACCGTGATCTGCACATGGTCGATATAGGTCGAGTTCCACAAGGGCTCGAACAACATGTTGGCGAAGCGCAGGGCGATGAGGTTCTGCACCGTCTCCTTGCCGAGATAGCGGTCGATGCGGCAGATCTGGTGTTCGTCGAACACGCCGCCGATCGCGGCGTTCAGCTCGCGGGCGGAATTGGGGCTGCCC
>JAGREZ010000576.1 GCA_020446285.1 Geminicoccaceae bacterium | reverse complement strand
TGTCGTAGCGGTCGAACAGGGTCGCGTCCCGGCCGATCACATAGACGCTGTTGTTGAGGATGCGCGGCTCGGCCTCGAAATCGATGTGATCGGACCCGACGATCGCGAGCGAGCCGCCGCCGATCGCCCCCGCCACCATCTCGCGGGCGGTCGTGTCGACCTCCAGCCTGTACGGCACCGAGCTTTCCGGCCAGATCAGGACATCATGCGTGCCCGGGAGCCCCGGGAGCAACGACAGCTCGATATGCTTTTCGAACCATTCGCGCCGGCGGTCGGGATCCCATTTGTGATGCTGGGCGATGCCCGGCTGGACGATGCGCAGCGAAACGCCGGGTTCCGCATCGAGCGCAAGGCTGTCGAGACGCTGGTAACCCGCGACGAACATCACCACCGGAATGACGAGGCCCGCTGCCAGCCATGCCGGGCGGCGCGATACCACGGACCAGCCGGTCAGCATCGCCGAAAGGAGGACGAGGAACCCCGTTCCCGGAACACCGAACCAGGCGATCGCCTGATACAGGCTGTCGCTCATGGCCAGCGTCACGGCCGGCGGATTCCACGGAAACTGCGTTCCGAAGGCGCCGCGCAGAAGGTCGGTCACCGGCCAGAGCGACGCGATCAGCAGGATGGCGGCGAGCGGATGCCGCCGCGCGAGCGGCGAGAACGGCGCCATGACCGCGGCCGTGATCGTCGCGAGAATGGCCGCGAGCGCCAGCACGCCCGGCACCGCAAGGGCGCCGAAACGTTCGGCATCGGCAAGGAACGCGATGCCGACCCAGTAGAGACCGGCAAGAAAATAGCCGAACGCGAAGGCCCAGAGCACCGGCAACGCCGAACGCGCCGTCGGTGCGGTGTGAAAGCGGATGGCGGGCCAGGCGAAGGCGAGAAGGGCCGGAACGATGTGCAGCGGCGGCAGTGCCAGCGCGGCGACGGCACCCGCGATCAGCGAAAGCAGCGCCACCTTCCAGCCACGCCAACGCGATGCCGCCGGCCGCACATCCGCCGGTATCTTCGGCACCGCGGGCACCGCCGGCGTCACGCCGCTATCCGTCGGCATCGCTGCCGGTATCGGCGGCGGCGGGCGACGGACCCGGAATGACCCGGACCCGCCTGATCCGGCGTGGATCGGCCTCGAGGATCTCGAAGACCGGCCCGGCCGGATGCTCGACGGTCTCGCCGGCCTCCGGAACCCGGTCGACGAGGGTAAAGATCACACCGGCGATCGTGTCGACCTCGTCGCGATCATCATCCTCGAGAAGCGACAGGCCGAGCCGTTCCTCGAGCTCGTCGATATCGAGACGCGCATCGGCCTCGAACGAGCCGTCGGCGGCGTCCACGAACTGCCCGGATTCCTCGGGCGCATGCTCGTCATGCATCTCGCCGAGGATTTCCTGAACGAGATCCTCCACCGTCACGAGTCCGTCGGTGCCGCCGAACTCGTCGACGACCACCGCCATGTGGGTGCGCGTGTCGCGCATCTCGAGGAGCATGTCGAGGACCCGCATCGATGGCGGCACTACCATGACCTTGCGCGTGACCGCCGCCAGCTCGAAGGTCTCGCCATCCCCCCAGAAGGGAAGGATGTCGCGGATGTGGACGATACCGGCCACATCGTCGAGCTTGCCGCGATAGACGATCAGCCGCGAATGGCCGCCATCGCTGAACGCCCGCACGAGTTCCACGAGCGTGATCCCGACATCCACCGCCTTGATGTCGCTTCGCGGCACCATGACATCATCGACCCGAAGCTCGCTGAAGCTGAGCGCGTTGAGCAGGAGCTCGCGTTCCTCCGCCGTCAGCTGTTCGGTCGAATCGTCGGTTTCCTCCTCAAGCAGATCCTCGAGCGTCTCGCGCAGGCCGCCATTGTCGCTGTCGCCGCGCCTGAACCCGCGGATCCGGCGCAAAAGGGTCTCGAGCAGCGATGGCCGGCGTTCCTCGTTCTTCGGCAATTGACGCATGGTCAGGCACTCCCCGACTGCGCGACGGTTTCGCTGCCCGACTGCGCGACGGTTTCGCTGTCGGCCCACGCAACGGGTTCGCTCTCAGCATAGGGATCGGCATATCCGAGCCCGGCGAGGATGGCGCGCTCGCGCGCCTCCATGCGCCCGGCATCGCTCTCCTCGACATGATCATGGCCGCACAGATGCAGGACGCCGTGCACGAGCATATGCGCCAGATGCGCATCGACGCCGATCCCCGCCGCGAACGCCTCGCGGGACACGGTTTCGAACGCGATGACGATGTCGCCGAGAAGGACGGGACCCGATGCGGGCCAGTCCTCATGCGGATCGAGACCGGGAAAGGAGAGCACGTT